>JACCXG010000478.1 GCA_013697225.1 Acidobacteriota bacterium | reverse complement strand
GTGCTCATGGTGCGGACCTGATCGCCGATGCTGACCCTCGCGCCGATTCCGTCACGGTTGCTCGTCGTGCCTCGAAGGCGCACCACCAGCCAGCCGTGCTCCGAAGGAGTTGTGTTCTGCCAGAGCTCGGCGCGTTCACCGAGCACCAGCACGACGATGTCCAGGCGGCCATCGCCGTCGAAGTCCGCGATCCCGCACCCGCGGTGGACCGCCGCGGCACCGGCCAGGCCGGCTTCCGACGTCGCGTCGCGGAACCGTCCCCCGCCTTCGTTCAGGAAGAGGCTGTTCGGCTGCTTCCACTGCGTGGCCTCGAACTCCCCGATCCGGTCGTTCGCATGCGAGTTGGCGGTGAAGATGTCCTTCCGTCCGTCGTTGTCGATGTCGGCGAAGACCGAGCACCAGCCGGCAAGCCGGGCGGTCATGGTTCCCAGGCGGCTCGACTGGGTGGTCTCTTCGAATCCGCCGCGCCGATCGTTCCGGAAGAGCGGAAACGTCTCCCCTGAGAGCGCGGTCAGGTGGATATCGGCCCACCCGTCGTTGTCGTAGTCCTGGAAGTCGGTGCCCATGCCTGAGACGGGCCTCCCGGCTGCCGGCAGGGCGACTCCGGCCAGCAGGCCTGTTTCCCGGAAGGTCCCATCGCCGTTGTTCCGGAAGAGAAAATTCGGGACCGTGTCGTTCGTCACGAACACGTCAGGCCAGCCATCCTGGTCGTAGTCCGCGAACGCCACGCTCATCCCCTTCCCGATATGCTTCGACAGCCCGGCACGGGTGGAGACGTCCTCGAACGTCCCCCCGCCGCGGTTGCGGTACAGGCGATTCGCCAGGCCCTGGAAAAATCGTGGATGGCAGTAGATCCGGATGCCGCGGCTTTGATCGCCGCAGAAGCGACTGCTGTCCGCTGACCACTGAACGTAGTTCACCACGAACAGGTCGAGGAGTCCGTCCTTGTCGTAGTCGAACCAGCCGCCAGCCACCGCCCACTCACCGCTGGCAATGCCGGCGCCCGTCGTCGTGTCTTCGAAGCGTCCGTTCCCGAGGTTTCGGAGCAACTGGTTCTGCCGCACGCCGGCCACGAACAGGTCGACGTGACCGTCGTTGTCGTAGTCGGCCGCAGCCGCTCCCATGGCATACCCGTGGCCCTGCACTCCTGCGACATCGGTCACGTCGGTGAACCGCATCCCGCCGTCGTTTCTATAGAGGCGGTTCGCGAAGGCCGCGGAGGTCTTCTCGAGTGACGGCGTCGAGGCGCCGTTCGTGAAGAAGATGTCCGGGCGCCCGTCGCTGTTATAGTCGAACACCGCAAGCCCGCCCGGCGCACTCTCGACGTAATGCTTCTCCGGAGTGGGCGAGTGCTGGTGGACGAAATCGAGCCCTGCCGTTTGGGCAACGTTCCGCAACCGCACGGGGCCGCTTCCGGTGGATCCCGTCTGCCCGTCGGGCCGCGAGGAGGCAGCTCCGGGCGCCAGGAGGAGGAGCACCAGGACGAGGGACGAAGCGTAGAATTGAGGTTGAATACGGACCATTGTGCCACCGGCTGGGGTCCGTGCGGCGAGCGGGCACCGCTCGGACGGGTCTTCGATCAATTCTAATGAAAGTTCCACCCCCGGGAACCGGCGGTCCGAAATTCCGGTTGACGGGCCGAAGTCGATGACGAACAATCGCGGAACACCTGTGCGTATACACCTCATCAATCCCAGCGATCTTTCGTTCGGTACCGCCGTCATCACCCCCAGATGGCTTTACGTCCTCGCCGCCGTTACTCCCCCGGAGTACGGAACGCCGGCGATCGTGGACGAGACACTCGAGCAATTTGACGAGGCCACCATCTCACCCGGGGATGTGGTGGGCATCGGCATTCACACGGCCAACGCCCTGCGCGGCTATCGGCTGGGGAAGCTCGCACGCGAGCGCGGGGCCACCGTGGTGTTCGGGGGCATCCACTCGACGCTGTTCCCCGACGAGGTGCGTGAGCACGGCGCGGCGGACGCGGTAGTGAGCGGCGACGGGGATCTTGTCTGGCCAAAGGTGCTAGCCGACTGTGCCGCGGGGACGCTCCAGCCCCTCTATACAGGAGGACGGATTGAAGGGGATGCCTTCTCGCGCGCCCGATGGGATCTCCTCCCGAGCGACAGGTATATGTGGGGCTCGGTGCAGACCGTCCGCGGGTGCCCGAAGCACTGCTCGTTCTGCTCGGTCTGGCGGACCGACGGACAGAAGCCGAGGCAGCGCCGGGTGACCGAGGTGGTTCGCGAGGTCGTGGAGCTCCGCCGTATGGGCTTCCGCTTCATCCTCCTCGCAGACGACAACTTCTATCCGGTGACGCTCGCCGACCTTGCCGCCGCACGGCGCAGGGCCGACGGGACGCAGCTCGCCACGCTCATGGCGCTCCGGGAGGAACGCTTCGAGCTGATGAAGCGGCTCGAGGCTCTGCCCTCGGACATGGTGTTCTACACCCAGATCACGATGGAGGCTGCCGAGGACCTGGAGTTCCTTGCCGCCATGCGCCGCGCGCGAATCCGCGGCGCGCTCGTCGGGATCGAATCAGTCACGCCTGAGGGGCTCAAGGCTGTCTTCAAGAATTTCAACGACGCGGGGGAAGCGCTCGTCACGCGTCTCCAGGCGTTCAGAGACAACGGCGTCCACGTGCTCGGTTCGTTCATCTTCGGTCTGCCCACCGACAAGCCGGACACGTTCGACGCCACCGCCGATCTGGCCCAGCGCGCCGGGGTCACGGTGGCGCAGTTCGTGATGCTGACGCCGTTTCCCGGCACCGTGGACTTCGCCAAGTGGGAGGCTGAAGCAGCAGGGGGCCCGACGGTGGACGGGATCCCGCTGACCCGCTACTGGCTCATCCCCCCGTCGAAGCGGCCAAAGGTCTATTCGCCGCACCCTGTGATGTCGGCCCAAGAGATTCGCACGCGCACGCAGGGGGTCTGGGACCGCTTCTATCGCACGTCGGCCGTGTGGCAGCGGTCCTCGTGCGTCAAGTCGATTCGCGGCCGCCTGGCCTTCGTGCTCGTCTCCAAGCTGTACCGGCAGATGTACGCCAACACCGGGATTGCCACCGACAGTGCGCGCGTCACCAGGTCTGCACGCAGGGCGCGGGTGCTTGCGAGTGCCGCGAGACGGCTGTTCATCGCGAAGCCCATGCCGGACCTGATGGAGCCGCCGGAGCCTGCGGGTCTCCCGGCTCAGACGCGGTTTCCGCTGCGCGTCACCACCTGACGCGCAGCCGGCTGCGCCGCAGCCCCGAACAGCCCCTTCTCCGATCAGACGTCATCGTCATGATGCCGGATGCGATCGTACGGCTGCACCACGGTGGACGCGATGTTGGCCAGGTGGGCCCCTATGCGCCGGAGGATCTGCGCGGCGCTTGAATAGACGACCGCCATATCCGCACTGAGGTCGCTGGCTGCGACCCGGTTGCGGTACGCCTTCAGCTCCTTCCGCAGCTCCCTGTGCGCCACGATGACGCGGCGTGCTTCCTTCACATCCGCCAGGCGGAACGCCCGCTCGCAGACTCCGAAGAGCGGGCGGAGGCGGTCGGCGATTGCGCCGAGCTCATCGGCAAAGGGCCCTTCACGCGGGCTGCGTGCGAGCTTGACCAGCTCGACCAGGCCGCGCGCGAAGTCGCCGATCCGCTCCGCATCCTGCACCATGCTGACGAGCACGAGGCTCGCGACGAGGTCCTGCTTCGGGTTCACGGCGAGGTGCTGGAGGATCGTCCGCCTGACCCGTCGTTCGGCCTCGTCGACGTTGTCGTCCATGTCCTCGAGGTCCACCGCAAGCTTGCTGTTCTCGAGGAGGACGGCGAGCGAATGATGGAGCATCTCTTCGGACTGGTGCAGCATGCGGGAGACGTCGGAGAAGGCGGACTCGACCAGCGTGGAGCTTGTGCCGGGATTGAACAGCTGCTTGAAGAACATCGGCGCCTCTTTCAGCCCTTTTCGTTCACGCGGCGCTCAAAGTGCGCCGCTCAGAAAAATCAGCAGGAACGGAATGACGAAGAACACCCCGACGACGTAGCCGATGGCGATCAGCCGGTTGCGCACGGCGAGCCGTCCCAGCGCGCGCGCCAGCGCCAGCGGCAGGGCCCGCATGGGAGGGGGCACGTACACCAGCAGCGTTCCGGCGACATTGAACAGCAGGTGCGAGAAGGCCACCGTGACCGATGCGGTGCTCCCGGTGCTGAGGGCGGCAATGAGAGCCGTCACCGTG
>JACCXG010000442.1 GCA_013697225.1 Acidobacteriota bacterium | reverse complement strand
CGTCCCACACGAGCGGGCTCCGGAACTGCGGCCAGATGTCCATCGTGTTCGGATAGGGCATCAGCCAGTAGGCGGCCAGCCACGGCCGCCCCGTGTGGATCAGCGGGAAGAGCAGCGCGCAGGCGACCGCGAAGAGCGTCATCGCCTCCGCGAAGCGGTTGATCGACGTGCGCCAGTCCTGCTTGAGCAGCAGCAGGATGGCCGAAATCAGCGTGCCGGCGTGCCCGATGCCGATCCACCAGACGAAGTTGATGATGTCGAATGCCCAGCCGACCGGCTGGTTGTTGCCCCAGATACCTATCCCCGTGAACACGAGATGGGTGATCGAGACCATCAGCAGGTTGAACAGCAGGAACCCGATGCCGAAGGTGATGAACCACCCGATCGGGTGCCGCCCGAGCAGCACCACGTTGCTGATCTTCTCGGTGACGGATGAGAGCGTGTGCCCCGGCTCGATGACCGGGAACTCCTTGTACTGGGCCCCCGCAACGGCCGTACTGTACGTCGGTCGCTCCGGTTTCGGCGCGTTCGCGTCCTCGATCCGCTCCCTGCCTCGCTCCGATTTCGGATCCATCAGTGTCCCGTCTTATGAAGGGGTCGACAGGGGGTCAAACTGCCAACTCCCAACTCCCAACTCCCAACGCCCAACTCCCAACGCCCAACCGCCAACGCGCAACCGCCAACTCCCAACCGGGCAACTCCCAATTGCCTGACGCCCACACTGCCCCCGGCACTCTCGGTTTGGGAGTTGGGCATTGGGCGTTGGGCGTTGAACTTCCTCTCTCCTAATGCCCGGTCTGCCCCGCGGCCGGCGCCGGGGCGAGCTCGGGGTTCGGGTTCCGGATCTCCGCCAGGTAGGTGGTACGTGGGCGCGTGTTCAGATCTTCCAGCACCCCGTAGTTGCGCTCCTGCGCCTTCAGCTTGTTCACCTGGCTGTCCGGATCGTTCATGTCGCCAAAGACAATCGCATCGCTCGGGCAGGCGGCCGCGCAGGCCGGCACGACCTCGCCGTCGCGAATCCGCCGGTCCTCGCGCTTCGAGTCGATGCGCGCGTGGTTGATGCGCTGCACGCAATACGTGCACTTCTCCATGATCCCGCGGCTGCGCACGGTGACGTCGGGGTTCCGCAGGCCTTCGAGGCTCGTCGTGTTCCAGTCGGCGTACTCCAGGAAGTTGAAGCGCCGGACCTTGTAGGGGCAGTTGTTCGAGCAATACCGGGTGCCGACACAGCGGTTGTAGACCATGTCGTTCAGCCCCTCGGCACTGTGGGCCGTGGCGGCGACGGGGCAGACCACCTCGCACGGCGCCTGCTCGCATTGCATGCAGGGCACGGGGGCATGGTGCGACTCGGCCTCGTCGATGTTGTCTCCCTCTGACGCCCAGTAATGGTCCACCCGGATCCAGTGCATCTCGCGGCTGCGCAGCACCTGGTCTTTGCCCACCACCGGGATGTTGTTCTCGGCCTGGCACGCGATGGTGCACGTGCTGCAGCCCGTGCAGGTGCTCAGATCGATCGCCATGCCCCACTTGTACCCGGTGTATTCGTATTCCGGATAGAGCGTCAGCGTCCGCGGCGGGGTATGCCCCATCGCGTGGATCATCTCCGGGTGGGCGGTGTACTCCTCGAGGGTAGCGGCCCTGACCTGGGCACGTCCCTCCATCGAGTGGTGCTGCTGGGTCGTGGCCAGCGGATGCCGCCTGCCCACCTTGGTGATCCGGAGCCCGTGTCCGAACCACGGAGCGTCGGAGGTGCGCAGCAAGAACATGTTGAAGCTCTCGGCGTCACCAGTGGAGGTGCCGACGCGGCCGGCCGTACGGCGGCCATACCCGAAGAACACGGTCACGGAGCGCGCGGGATGACCCGGGACGACGAAGACGGGGAGACGTGCGGTGTTCCCGCGGTACTGGAGCTCGATCAGGTCCCCGTCGCGCAGGTTGCGCTCTTCGGCGAGGGTGCGGGAAATCCAGGCCGTGGGATCCCACGTCACCTTCGTAAACGGCTTCGGGAGCTCCTGGAGCCAGCCGTTGTTCGCAAAGCGCCCGTCCCAGATTGTCGGATCGGGCCGGAAGATGATCTCGAGGTCGCCACCCTCCTGGGGAGTCGCGGCGCCGGTTCCGGCCGGGGGGGCTTCTGTGGCCCCTTCAGGGGCCGGCTGATCGGTGGCCGTTGCACCCGGCGCTGTGCTCGTCGGGGGGGCGGGCACCTGGGTCTGAGGAATCGAGGCGGAACGCTGCTCGCCGGCCGCCTGCGGCGGGAGCTGCCCGGCCCCTTCCTGCGTTGCACCGGGGCCGCGTGTCTGCGGCGCCTGTCCGGAACCGGGGGCCCCTGCCGCGCTTGCCGCCCCTGCCGCGACGGCTGCGGGTTTGGCTGTCGCTCCCGCGGGAGCCGGCTTGGCCTGGAACGCCGTCGCCGGCCCGCCGTCGGCAAGCGAGGTGCCGGTGAGAAACCCTTCGTGCAGCCCGGTCAGCCAGAAAGCCTCGGCGTTGCGGAACGAGCCTTCACGAGGGTGCCTGAACGTCCACCCCCCCTGCCCGCTGCTGTACGTCTTGGACCAGAAATCCCGGATGATTTCGAGCCCGCGGCGGGCAGGCGGCGCGCTGAACACGCTGATGAATTCGTGCGGCGACCGCCCTTCGTAGAGCGGCGCGATGAGCGGCTGCATCAGCGTGACCGTGCCGTCGAACGCGCGCGAGTCGCCCCAGCTCTCGAGCGGATGCGCCTCGGGAATGTTCCAGTGGCAGTACCGGGAGGTCTCGTCCGGGTGCGTAGCGAGATAGACGCTCAGCCCGACTTTCGCCAGCCGCTCTGCAAAGCGCACGTCTGCCGGCGCCGTGAAGACCGGATTTCCACCCAGGATCACGAGCAACTCGACCTCGCCGGCATCGATCGCCTGAGCAAGCTCGGCGATGGAGCTCGTGCCCTCCGGCCCCGTCGCGGCGATGTTGGCGCCGTAGGTCACGGTCGTCCCGGCATTGCCCAGCGCTTCGTTGATCGTCCGGGCTGCCGCGTGCACCGCCTCGCTCTGATACTCACCCGCGACGACGACCGAGCGTCCCTTGTGGGCCTGGAGATCCTTGGCAATTGCGCCGATCCAGCGCGCCACGTCCGGCGCGTCCGGTCGCGGGACGCTGGCCGGCTGCCCTTGGGCGGCGGGGGCGGCGCCGCCAGCCCCCAGAGCCGCTGCCAGCTCGCGCGCCACGTTCTCGATCTCGGCTGCCGGCATGGCCAGGCGGTGGTCTGCCTTGGCGCCCGTCAGCGTGGGTGTGCTCTCGATGGCGTAGAGCCGGTTCATCACCTTGTTGTCGTCAGTGATCCGGCGGCGGCGGGCGAAATCCTTCGAGTACCGCACGGTGGCAGGGCCGCAGGTCAGGAAGTCGGCATCGAGGGTCACGATGACGTCCGCCTGGTCGAAGTGGTAGATCGTGCTGCCCGTAGCCGCTGCGGCCCCCAGGGCAGCCGGCCGGGCGACCGCGTCGTACTGATGCCAGCGTGCCTGCGGATGATCGCCGAGGATCCCGGCAAGCATCTCGGCCAGCGACGGGGATGTGACCGGTGGGGTGAGGAAGTGCAGCCCTGCGCCCCCCCGTCCCTTCTGGGCGCTCAACGCCTGCTGCATGGCGCCCACGAATGCGGACCACCCGCGTACGTCTCCACGATAGGTCACCGTCTTGGCGCGGTCCGGGTCGTACAGGTCCAGCACGGAGGCCTGCGTCAGCGTATCGGTCGCCCCCAGGCTGGCGGGATGCTCGGGATTGCCTTCAACCTTGGTCGGCCGCCCCATATGGCTCTCGACCAGGACCGGCATGGCCACACCGCTGACAGGAATCGCGCTGGCAAAGTAGAGAGGGCGCCCGGGCACCAATTCTTCCGGCTGGCGCACGTAGGGCACGATCTGTTCGGGAGGCTGCTTCGTACAGGCACCGACCCCGGCAAGCGCCAGGGAGGCGCTCATGAGCTTCAGGAAGTTCCGCCGGCCGGACGGGTCGTTCCACTCGGACGCCTGCTCCGGAAACTCACGGTGCAGGTACTCGCGGAACTCCTCGGTATCGGCGAGCTGGCCGAGGCTGCGCCAGTAGAGGCGCCCCTCGGAGCCGGCCAGGCGTGATCGGATTGCAGGGAGATCCATATTTTTCAACAACTTCCAGCGTCTGTCAGGGCCTTGGCCGCGCCGCGTCCACGGCCGGAAATACCCGGGGGCGGCACCCTACCTGTGGCATGTCGAGCAGCTCGTCAGCTGGTAGACGCTGCCAATCTTGTATTCCTCGACCAGCCTCGCCCCGAGGTTCGGATCGTCGGCCGGGCGCTCCCACGCCATGTTGTAGACCTCCTCACGCGGCCTGATCTGACGCGCCGGGTCCCGGTGGCAATCAAGGCACCACTTCATCGTGAGGGGGGCCTCCTGATAGACCAGCGGCATGCGATCGATCCGCCCGTGGCAGGTGGCACAACCGACCCCCTGCCGAACGTGAATGGAGTGGTTGAAGTACACGAAATCAGGGAGGTCGTGGACGCGGATCCACTGCAGCCGGGTGTTGTCGCGGAAGCTCGCCCGCACCGGTTCCAGAATGGGGGCTCCGCTCCAGATCTGCGAATGGCAATTCATGCAGGTCTTGGTCGGCGGGATGTTCGCGAAGGCCGAGTCCTCGACCGAGGTGTGACAATACCGGCAGTCAATCCCCATCCCCCCGACATGATGGGCATGGCTGAACTGGATCGGCTGCTCGACGAACACGCTCTGGTTCGTCGTGTACCCGCCGAGCGCGATCAGGGCGACCACCCCTCCGAGAC
>JACCXG010000437.1 GCA_013697225.1 Acidobacteriota bacterium | reverse complement strand
ACCGGATGGTAACTACTGTGCTGGCCCGGGGTCGGCTAAGATCGACAGATGAAGACTACGCGGCGCACCTTCATCAGGACCGTCTCAGCCGGAGTGGCAGCGGCGGCCGCCGTACCGGGCGTGCACGCCTCGGGCGCAAGGCAGACCCAGGCCGTGCTGAAGCACCCGGCGACAGGTACGCTCGGGCTGCAGCTGTACAGCTTGCGGCACATCTTCAAGGCGGGTGACATCCCGGGAACGCTTGCGATGGTCCGGCGGTGGGGCTTCACCGATGTGGAGGCGGCCGGGACGTACGGGCTCTCCGTGCCCGACTTTGCCGGGCAGATCAAGAAAGCCGGGCTCCGGGTGGCGTCAACCGGGGCGGATTTCGGCAACCTCGGGAAGGATGTCGGCGGCGTGATCAAGGAAGCCCAGGCGCTCGGCGCGCAGCAGGTGATGTGTGCGTGGATTCCGCACCAGGGCCGCTTCTCGCGGGGTGACGTGGACAAGGCCATCCCGGTATTCACCGCAGCGGGACGAGCGATGCGCGACGCCGGGCTGCGCTTCCTCTACCACGTGCACGGCTACGAGTTCCAGGAGGGGCCCGACGGCACGCTGTTCGATGCGCTCGCGAAGGGCACCGAACCCGGCGTGGCGGACTTCCAGATGGACATCTTCTGGGTGACCCATGGCGGTGGGAACCCGGTACAGCTGTTCGGGAAGTACCCCGGCCGCTTTCCCTCCACTCATTTGAAGGACCTCAGGAAGGGCACGAAGGTTGGCGACCCGACGGGCCAGGCCCCCGACGAGACGAGCGTCGCGCTCGGCGAGGGCATGATCGACATCCCCGGCGTGCTGCGCGCCGCGAACAAGGATGGCGTGAAGCTGCACTTCATCGAGGACGAGCATCCCGCGTCGGAAAAGCAGATTCCGCGCTCGCTCGAGTACCTCGCCTCGCTGAAGCTGTAGGCGGTCGGGCGGGGGAAAGGGCGTGCCCGATAAGGGAGAAGGCAAAAGGGAAAAGGGAAAAGGGAAAAGGGAAAAGGGAGAAATGAAAACCATGCAGATTCGACGTCTTACTCTTGTAGCGGCCCTGGTCTTCGCGATGGCTTTTCCTGCGCTGGCCGCCGAGACGGTGTTCGAGGGGAGCCTGGTGTGTGCCAAGTGCACCCTGAAGAAGGCAGACGCCAAGGAATGTCAGGACGTGCTCGTGGTCACCGACGCGGCTGGCGCGAAGACGGAGTACTACATCACGAAGAACGACGTCGCCAGGAATTCGGGTGAGGTGTGCACGCAGGAAGTCAAGGCCACGGTGACGGGCACGGTCTCGCAGAGCGACGGCAAGACCTGGCTCACCGCCTCCAGAATAGAAAAGCACTAGTCAGTCGAAGGGGAGCCCTCGATGAACCGTTTCCGGACAACGCTCGTCCTGCTTCTGTTGTGCGCCGCTCCGATGCGGGCGGATGTCACAGTCGTCCAGACCATGAGCATCGAGGGGGCGATGACCGCAATGATGGGGGGCGTCACACCACGCATGGTGACGCGCATCAAGGACCAGGTCTCCCGCACCGACGTGGACGTGATGGACCAGACCGTCGCCACGATCACCAACCTGGCGACCCGGCAGCTGATCGTGCTGAACGGCGCGGACAAGACGGCGCAGATCTTCGGTGCAGGCTCCCCGGCCTTTCCCGCCGGTCAGGCCCCCCCGATGCCGAAGTTCGACGTGACGTCGAAGCCTACGGGGCAGTCGCGGGTCATCGAGGGCGCACAGTGCCAGGAACATGCCTTTACGATGAAGGTGAACCTCGCGGAGATGGGCGCCTCCGGGCAGATGCCGGCGGAGGCCTCCGCGGCAATGAAGGACGTCCGCCTCTCGGTGAGCGGCTCGGTGTGGGTGGCCACAGAGGGGCCTGGTGTTGCGGAGTACATGGCCTTTTACAAGGCGGCTGCCGACGCGAACCTGGCCGCGGCCGTCACGGGTATGCCGCCGGGGCAGTCCGGCGGCCTCGAGTCGCTCATGAATGCTGCCTCTGCGGCTCCGGGGCTCCCGTACTTGACCGAGATGATCATGACGTTCGAGGGCACAGGCAAGGTGGTCGACATGATGAAGGTGATGGGGCCGATGAAGCTGACCCACAGGGTCACCTCGGTCTCCACCGATGCCGTTCCGAACGACCTGTTCGTCGTGCCGGAGGGGTACCAGGTCGTCAAGCCGTAGCGTGATCGAACCTGCCGCCAGTTCAGGAGAGAATTGAACGCATGGCAGGTCCAACACTGAAAGCCCTTTCAGCCCTTCCCTGGGGGACGATTCTCAAACAGGCGCCAGCCATCCTTGCGGTGGCCAAGGGGCTGCAGGCCGGCATGGGGAAGGGGCCGCCTCCGTTGCGACCCGATGCTGACCTTCCCGCCCTCCGGCAGCGCATCGGCGAGCTTGAATCGGTTCAGCAGGAGCACGCTCGCGTGCTCTCGCAGCTTGCCGAGCACGTGTCCGGTCTGCCGGCTGCGATTGAGGCGGCGCGGCACCAGGGGCAGCGGGCCATGCTGACGGGGGCTGCAGGGCTGGGTGTCGGCCTGGTCGCCCTCCTCCTGGCATGGCTTCTCTGACGGCCGTTCAGAACACCTTTCAGCCGAAGAAAAAAAGAAGAAGAGACAATGAGTTACTGCGAGCATTGTGAGGGTCAGCGATTCGACCGGGCGCGGGTCCTCCGTGAGCTCCGCCAGCTGCGGCGCGACCTGCGGGCGAAAGGGTCACGGGCGGGGGGGACCGCGCTCGACATGGCGCTCAAGGCGGTGCGCGCCATGGACGTGCCGCATCTCGAGCTGATTGACGAAGCGGACGAGGTCGTCCACTGAGTTCCGTCCCCCGCTCCCGCCACAGACGGCCAATCGTCGGCATTGCCGGTATCAGCGTCGCGGTGGTCCTCACCGCCGTTCTCGCGTCCGCCCAGGGCACCCATCCCGTTTCCGGCCGGCGCATTGCCGGTGTCATGGGGCATGAGGGGGCCGCATGGCTGGAGAGGCCTGAACGCGAGGCGGAAGAGGCGCCGCGCAAGGCCGTGGCTGCGCTGAACATCAAGGCGGGAGAAACGGTTGCCGACATCGGTGCCGGTTCCGGCTACTACACGGTCCTTCTCGCGGATGGCGTCGGCCCGCGCGGCCGCGTATATGCCACCGACATCCAGCCGGAGATGCTGGCGCTCATCAGGAAGAAGGTCGAGGGCAGGTCGCTCGCAAACGTAGAGCTGATGCTCGGAACCGAAACGACGACCGGGTTACCGGACGGGTCAGTGGACCTTGCGCTGATGGTGGACGTGTACCACGAGCTCGCACAGCCGCAGGTCTTCCTCCAGGCGGTGAAGCGCACGCTTCGACAGGACGGGCGGCTGGTGCTCATCGAGTTCAGGAAAGAGAGCCCGTGGGTGCCGATCCGCGAAGAGCACAAGATGTCGGTCCGAGAGGCCCGCATGGAGCTCGAAGCCGAGGGCTTCCGTCTGGACCGCGTGGTCGACGTGCTGCCATGGCAGCACATCCTGGTGTTCACGGTCTCCGACGGGAAGTGATCAGCGCCTGCTGCCACGTACAGTGAAGGGTCGCGAATCACTCCGTCGCCGTCCTCTCCGTCTCCCCTGAGCTCTCGCGTGCGCTCCCGTGCGAGGTTCGCCGATGCACGCCGTCACTCTCCTGAGCAAACCCCGCGCCCAGGGGGCAGCCTGAGCTGGAACTCGCGTGGCACACTACGGTGATGGCCCACCTCTCGATTCTCGACCTCGCCCCCATTACACAGGGGAGCGATGCCTCAGCGGCGCTCCGCAACAGCCTCGATCTCGCCCGCCACGCGGAGCGGTTGGGCTTCCGCCGCTTCTGGGTTGCCGAGCACCACAACATGCCGGGAATCGCGAGCGCGGCGACGGCCGTGGTGATCGGCCACATCGCGGGTGGCACGCGTACGCTACGCGTCGGCGCCGGCGGCATCATGCTGCCGAACCACGCGCCGCTGGTGGTGGCGGAGCAGTTCGGCACGCTGGAGTCGCTCTTCCCGGGCCGGATCGATCTCGGGCTCGGCCGGGCACCTGGAACCGATCCGGGCACGGCCCGGGCGCTCCGGCGCACGCTGCACAGCGACCCCGACGCGTTCCCGCAGGACGTGCTGGAGCTGATGTCGTATTTCTCCCCCGTTGAGGGTCAGGCCGTCAGGGCGGTTCCCGGTGCGGGGCTCAAGGTGCCCATCTACATCCTGGGGTCGAGCCTGTTCGGCGCGCAGGTTGCCGCGGCACTGGGCCTGCCGTTCGCCTTCGCGTCCCATTTCGCCCCGGCCCAGATGATGCCGGCAATCCAGATCTACCGGACGCAGTTCCGTCCGTCGATCGACCTGGCCGCTCCTTATCTCATTGTCGGCGTCAACGTCGTTGCTGCCGAAACGGACGAGGAGGCGAGTTTCCTCGCGTCCTCCGGACGTGAAGCCTTCGCCAGCCTCCGCCGGGGAATGCCGATCCCGCTGCCCCCCCCCGAGCCGTGAGTATGAGAAGGATGTCGTGCCGTTCGGTCAGCTGCCGCTCCAGGAGGCGCCGTCGGTGGCGATGATTGGCGCACTGCCGAGAGTTCGGGAGGGGCTCGAGAAGTTCATTGCCAGCATTTCGCCGGACGAGATCATGATCGTGGCGCACATCTA
>JACCXG010000406.1 GCA_013697225.1 Acidobacteriota bacterium | reverse complement strand
CAATACGAATGCCATGACGCAGGGTGTCGTACTGCTATTGCGCCAGGCGTGTCGAGTGCCATTCTGTACGACGCAGTCCCCCTGCTTCAGGCTCACCTTCGCACCGTCGTCGAGTTCCAAGGTGATCTCGCCAGAGATGACGACACCATAGTCGACCGTATCTGTCGTATGCATCCCGGAGCTTGCCGTTCCATCGCCTCGGCGAGGCCTGGGCCTTCACTGAGTACTCGCGCCGGAATGCCTCTTGATCGAAAGCACGATTGCTGACACCCGGAAACTGAACGATACGAAAACGCGTGCCGCCTGGGCCCGGTACGAACGATTGCATGGTTGTTGTGAGATCGACAGGATCGACCGGCAATGTGGGAATCTTGTCGGTCGCCCACACCTCCACCAATGCCAGGCCCGGAAGTGTTTCGGTAGTGACGAGGCGCGGCGACACACCGTTGTGTACCATGATCGCCTTTCCGGCGCGGTTCCTCCCCGTCACAACCCTGCGCAAATTCGTGATCGATTCACTTGGTGCCAGCGAAGCGCCAAACGAACGCGCGCTTGCGCCCAACGCTGTCAATACACCTAGGCGTAGGAAGCTTCGACGCGCCCATTGTCGCATTTCACGCTCCATGACAAGTCCTCGCAACTTCTCCGCTTCCGCCAGTTCCCGACAACCCCCTCGAATCCTGCTCGCACGCGACCCGGAAGAGATCGCGCCCCCGTTCTGCCGGATGATCGAGATCCCACACGCGGCACTGGACGGCAGGCATTATCGCCAGCAGCCGGCGCTTGGGCTCTAGCTTCGCTCGCGCCTCGTGAAATAAGGTGACGTGAGTGGAGGAACGCATGCCGCATACTAAAACTCTAAGCACAGCACCGGGCGAGGGCGCTTGCGTCCTCAGCAGCGAAACGGAGTCTGCGCTTGTCGTCTTTGTGACCACTATCGGTTCTCCGCTGACACTGAACGCCCAAGAACCGATATACTCTATCCCTCGCAACAATCAGGAGGCTAGATGAGTATTTCCGTCCGTCAGTTGGCCGGCGCGGTCGTCGTGTCGTTCTGCGTGGGAGCGTTTATCGCTCCCGTGCTCACCCAGACACAGGGAGGCGCTACGGCCCAGACGCCCTCCGCTGCGAAGCCGCCCACCTACATGGTGGTGGAATTCATGAAGGTCCCCGAGGGCAAGCAAGACGCCTGGCTCAAATTGGAGCGGGAGAACTGGAAGCCGACGCATGCACTGCGTGTGAAGGAGGGCTTGATTCAGTCATGGTCGGTGATCGCCCAGACGGTGCCGGGCGATGAGTCGAACGGACCCGTGTACGCCACGGTCACGACTTTCCGCGGCTGGCCCGACCAGACGAAGACAGATTGGGGGGGCATGCTGCGAAAGGCGAACCCGAAGGGCGACGGTACGGCTCTCGAGCAGCAGACTGCCGCGGCGCGGAAGATCGTACGGAGCGAAATCTGGCAGGTCCTCGAGCAGACCGACCCGCCGGCAATCGGGACCAAGTAGAACGACGGTTATTGCGGCCGCGTCGACGGGCGCAGCGTACTCAGGGCCTGCGCGAGGCACGAAGTGGCGCAGTCGTGATCGTGCAGCGGTTCGGCGCTGCCTTGAACCTCAACGTGCACGGACACGCGTTGCGCCGGGCGGAACCCTGCGCTTGCATCCCGCCCCGCCACCGACCGATGCGGAGGGAATCTCCGGCGCAAGACCGCGTATAATCAGGCACCGCTGGCCCTCACTCCAGGCACCCGTCTCGGCCCCTATGAAGTGGTCTCCGCCATTGGCGCTGGCGGCATGGGCGAGGTCTACCGCGCGACGGACACCAGGCTGAAGCGGCACGTCGCCATCAAGATCCTCCCACCGGCCGTCGCGGCCAACACGGATCGACTGGCACGGTTCCAGCGCGAAGCCGAAGTGCTCGCTTCTCTGAATCATCCAAACATCGCCCACATCCACGGCCTGGAAGAAATCGGGGGCACGACTGCCCTCGTGATGGAACTGATCGAGGGTGACGACCTCTCGCAGCGTATCGCTCGTGGCGCGATTCCGCTGGATGAAGCACTGCCGATCGCCCGTCAGGTGGCGGAGGCCCTCGAAGCGGCGCACGAGCAGGGGATCATTCATCGAGATCTGAAACCGGCGAATATCAAGGTACGTTCAGACGGTGCTGCCAAAGTGCTCGACTTTGGCCTCGCGAAAGCCGTGGAACGTGCCGCGGGCTCATTGGCAAGTGTGTCGCAGTCGCCCACCGTTACGGTGCCCGCGATGACCGAGGCCGGCGTGATCATGGGCACGGTGGCGTACATGTCGCCCGAGCAGGCCCGCGGCCGGCCCGTCGATCGGCGCACCGACATCTGGGCGTTCGGGTGCGTGCTGTACGAGATGCTGACGGGGCTGCCCGCCTTCTCTCGTGAGAGCGTGACCGATACGCTCTCGGCCATCACCCGCGACGACCCGGACTGGAACGTCCCTCCCGACATTCCGCCACACATCACCCGGTTGCTGCGACGATGCCTCGACAAGGAGCCGCGGACGCGTCTTCGTGATATCGGCGAAGCGCGCATCGCGCTCGTCGGCGGCACGAACATCGTCGACAGCACCACTGTTCACACTACAGCCGGGCCGTCACCGAGAGCGCGTCTGGGAGTGGCGACGTGGGCTGTCGCCCTGCTGCTCGCGTTCGCGGCCAGCGCAGTCACCTGGTGGATCGCCTCACGACGACCGGCAGCGGACGCACAGTCCCTGGGTCCGATTGTCACGCGCGTCACCGCCGATTCCGGATTGACAACGAGTCCAGCCGTGGCGCCGAACGGATCGCTGTTGGCCTACGCGTCCGATCGCGGCGGCGGCAATATGAACATCTGGGTCCAGCCGCTGCCCGATGGCCAGCCCGTTCAGATTACGCACGGAGACGAGGACGCGACCGAACCTGATTTCTCGCCCGACGGGAGCCGGATCGTCTTTCGATCTGAGCGCAACGGCGGCGGCGTGTACGTCGTGCCCGCGCTGGGCGGCGGCGAGCGATTCGTCGCGACGAAGGGCCGCCAGCCTCGGTTCTCGCCGGATGGGAAGTCGATCGCCTACATCACAGGCGGGCGAGGGGCGTCGTCGGATGTCTGGATTGTCGACGACGGCGGTGCATCGCCGCGTCGTCTGGAGGTCGACATTCGGGATTCGGTGGCTCCGGTATGGTCGCCCGACGGCGCGTTTCTCGCGATAGCCGCCACGCGCGGCCAGGGTGCGGCC
>JACCXG010000387.1 GCA_013697225.1 Acidobacteriota bacterium | reverse complement strand
CCCGGCACAGCTCAGCGAGCAGATCCGCTCGGCCTCCGACGACTTCACCGCACGGCGGCGCCGGGTCGTCTGCCTCTCCCTCACCTCGGCAGCCTGCATGGGGGTGATTGCGCTGTACCAGATCGGCGCCACGCGGCATATCCCTGAACCGTCACTTCCAGGTCTCGATGCAGACGCCGTCGACGCTTCTGGCGAGGCGTACGCCAGGCTGCTGGTCGGCGATGCCTTTCTGGGATTTGTGAGTTACGGCCTGACGATGCTGCTGGCAGGGATGGGGGGACCGGGTCGACACCTCTCACATCCCTGGATCCCGCTGGCGCTTGCGGTCAAGGGGGGCGCCGACGCGCTTCAGGCGGCAAAGCTCACCGTTGACCAGTGGACGAAGCATCGGGCGTTCTGCTCATGGTGCCTCGCTGCCGCGACTGCCACCTTCGTGGCCTTCCCGGCGATGCTGCCCGAAGCCGCCGCGGCGCTCCGTCGCGTCACCGGATCCGGCGACCCCTCCGGGCGATGACGGATAAACCAATCGCCGAGTATGCCGTCATCGGGGATTGCCACGGGGCAGCGCTCGTCGCCCGTGATGGCAGCATCGACTGGGCCTGCCTCCAACGGTTCGACGCCGACCCGCTGTTCTGCCGCCTCCTGAACGGCGCCGCCGGGGGGATGCTGGAAACCCGGCCGGTCTCCGACTTCGAGAGCACGCGGCGCTATCTTGGCGAGAGCAACGTCCTCCAGACGACCTTCAGCACCGCCTCCGGCCGGATCCGACTCACCGACTTCCTGCCCGTTGGCCGCCGGCCGGGCTCAGGCGTGCACGATTACACCAGGCTCACGGCCCCCGGCTGGATCGTGCGCATCGTCCAGGGGATCGAGGGGGAAGTCGAAGTCCGGGCGCGGTACGCCCCGACCGCCGATTTCGGCCGTCGCGCGTGCACGTTGACAGCGTTCGACGGCGGAATCGCCGTGGACCGGGGAGGAGCGCTGCTGAGCGAGATCGGGTGGCGGATAGGCGCGGACGGAGGTACGGCTGCCTTCGCGGTCCGTGCGGGGGACGTCGTTCATATCGTGGTGACGGCGGACAACCGCGTGACGGCAGTCCCCTCCCGCCGCGACATCAAACGCCTGTTCAACGTGACGGGCGCATTCTGGACGGAGTGGATGGCGTACAACCGGTATGACGGACCGGCCCATACCATCGTCAGACGGAGCGCGCTCGTGCTCAAGCTCCTCACGTATGCGCCGTCAGGAGCGATCGCCGCGGCCGTGACCTCGTCGCTTCCAGAGGTGCCGGGTGGCGAGTCCAACTTCGACTATCGCTACTGCTGGATTCGCGACGGCGCCTTCCTGCTCTATGCGTTGTCGGTGCTCGGCTACAGCGGCGAAGCGGACGGTTTCAGGAAGTTTCTGGTACGCGCCTGCCGGGCGTCGAACTACGACCTGCAGATCATGTACGGGCTCGATGCCGAAACAGAGCTCGAAGAGAGAGAGCTGGACGGAGTACGCGGCTATCTCGACAGCCGTCCCGTCCGCCGTGGGAATGGCGCCTATGGCCAGCACCAGCTGGACGTCTTCGGCGAGGCTCTCGAATGGGCCCTCCAGTACCACATTTTGGTCCGCCCGCTGGACGCGGAGATGCGGGGAATGGTGCGGGCGGTGGCGCATCATGTCGCCACAGTCTGGCGGCAGCCCGATCACGGCATCTGGGAGCTCCGGGGAAACCAGCGTCACTATACCGTCGGGAGGGTCATGGCGTGGGTGGCCCTCGACAGGGCGATTCGGATCCTCGGCGCCGATGAGGCCCTGGCCCGCGAACGGGATGTCATCCGCGACACCATCTTGAGGGAGAGTATTTCTCGCGACGGCGTGCTGATGGTGGCCCCCGACGAGGACGCGGTCGACGCGTCGCTGCTGCTGGTGGGCCTCTTTGGATTCCCGTGCCCGGATGGGGTGTTCGCGCGAACCGTGGACGCCATCCAGCGGGAGCTTGGCGCAGGCGAGTACATCAGGCGCTTTGCGCCGGCGCCAGGGGAGCCCCCGCAGGGGGCGTTCCTCGCGTGCAGCTTCTGGATGGTGTCGGCCCTGCTCCTGGTGGACCGCCACGCTGAGGCCGAGGCGCTGTTCGACCGGCTGGTCTCACGAGCCAGCGAGCTCGGACTCTATGCAGAAGAAATCGATCCGGCATCGCATCTGTTCCTCGGAAACACCCCGCAGGCGCTCACGCACCTGGCTCTCATCGAGGCTGCCGTCAACTTGCAGCTGTACGCGGAGGGAGGCGGTGCGCGTCTGGCCGGCGGACCGGCGGACCGTGCACGACGGGTGGTGGGGGCCACGGGCGGGCTCCGCGCTTTGTGGGAGGCGTTCGTCAGATCCGGCCATGTCGGCCGGATACGGTCCTCGGCCGCGTCGATGATGCCGGGCTGGTGCCCGTCCATGCCGGTGGACGGCCCGGCGTGATGCGGCGGTATTGAGCACCGGAGATCGAGGCCATTCCTGGATCGTGCAACCATAGGCGATGAGCCTCTCGAGACTGGCGCGCGCGACGTTCTTCACTGCCATCGCTGGAGCGGTGCTGCTGCTGGAGCGCACCCGCCGGGCACGCAGGCCGGTCGAGCGGCCGTCGGTCCATGACGCCAGGAATCTGGTGTTTGCCGGGCTCGCGGCCGCGACCGTCCACCTCCTCGAAGCACCAATCGTCGTGCCCCTGGCCCGCACGGTCGCCCGCCGTCGCTGGGGTCTGGTGCACATGGTGAAAGCCCCTGACCCGGTGCGCGGGCTGATTGCCGTGCTGCTGCTCGACTACACCCTCTACATCTGGCACATCATCGTCCATCGGGTGCCCTGGCTGTGGCGGTTCCATCTCGTCCACCACGTGGATCTGGACCTGAACGCGAGCACCGGCCTCCGCTTCCACGCCGGGGAGCTGGCGGCCTCCATTCCGTGGCGGGCGGCGCAGGTCGTCGCCATCGGAGCCACACCATCGGCTCTCGGCGTGTGGCAGACGCTGACTATCGCCTCGGTGCTCTTTCACCACTCCAACACCAGGCTGAGCGGCCGGTCGGAGCGCGTGTTGTCCTGGGTCGTGGCCACACCCGGAATGCACGCCATACACCATTCGACGAATCCGGCACAGCTGCAATCGAACTTCTCGAGCGGCCTGGCCATCTGGGACCGCATCCACGGCACCGTGCGACTCGATGCAGATCCCGCCGACGTCCGGGTCGGTGTGATCGGATACCTGGATCCAGAGGATGCAGCGCTCGGGCGCAGCCTGGCGCTACCGTTCTCCACCCGTTCCCTTCCCCCCGTCCCGCATGCCTGAGGAACGGCTGGTCAGCATCGTCATTCCGGTCTGGAGGGATGAAGAGGCCCTGGCACGCTCACTTCACCACCTGCGGGATGCACCGAAGGGGACATCATCGTGCCCTGTGCGCTCGGCGAGGAGCCCCGCTACGAGCGGCTGCGTCACGCATATCCGGCAGTGCGGTGGGTGGCGGCACCCTGTTTCACGACACGCTGGACGTGGTGACGTCGGTCCCGGGTGTGGAGCACATCATCGCCTGCGAGCCCGCGGCAGGATGTGAGCGGATGCGGACGTTGTCGGGGCGGGGGTCGATGTGATCCCCCAGCGCGGGAACGACCTCGGAGAGCGCATGGCGCACGTCTTCGAGGATGTGTTCCGGCTCGGGATGGAATCGGTTGTCCTCGTTGGTTCCGACCTGCCGGATCTCCCGGCACAGCACATTCGCGAAGCGCTTGCTCTGCTCCGTGGACACCTCGATCGCATCGTCATCGGCCCGGCGACAGACGGCGGCTATTACCTCATTGGCATGAACAGGCTCCACGCCGCGATTTTCCGCGGGGTTGAATGGAGCACGGAACGCGTTTTGGAGGGGACGCCGCACGCCGCGAACGCATTGAACCTGCAGGTGGTGTCCGTCGGCGACTGGGCCGACGTGGACGAGGCCTCCGACCTCGCGCGTCTCATGGAGCGCCCGGCAGATCTCAGCGCCACGCGCACTCGCGCATGGGTCAGGGAACATTCGCTACGAATCAGGCAATTCCTGGCAGTTCTGGCATTTTGCAATCTTGGCACTTTGGTACTTCTTTGATTCTTGGCAATCTTGGCACTCTTGGCACTTTTGGCAATTGATCTGAGCGTGTCAGCGTATTGAGGCTCCCACGCTGATGGCCATGAACCGGCTGCGCGGGTAGCCGATGGACGTGCCGGCGGATTCCTGGGCGTCGATGGTGTAGAACCGCACGTCGAACGTGAACGCCAGGCGGGGGCTGGTGAACCAGCGTGCGCCGCCGCCGTAGTTAATCATCCGCACCCGGCCGGGGCTGCCGTCGGTGGATGTCGCGCTGACCACTGGTGTCACGACAACGCCCGGGCCGCCCGCGACGGGGCCGCTGCCGGCCGGGGGCGTCACGCCTCCCTCGCGCTCCGCCGTGAGGCGTGCGCGGCCCATTCCGCCGCTGATGTAGCTCCATCCTTCGTTGTGGCCGAAGTTCAGCGAGATCTGTGGCGAGAATCCCGACATCCTGGTGGTGACGACGGGGCCGGCGGGGGGGGCGGCCGTGTCACTCTCCGAAGGACCGCGCGCGTCGCGCGCCAGGATCAGCTCGCCGCCGATCCCGAACGTCACGCGTCCGCGGCGAAGCGGGTACCAGTGCGCGCCGGCGGCAAGGCCGAGCCCGCGCGTGGGGAGGTCCTCCGCATTCACGTCCGGTCCGAGCTGGCCGGCCAGCACCGCGTCACCTTTGAAGCGCGCGAGCGTGCCGCGTGCATCGATGACGTAGGGGCCGATCGGTTCGGCCGGCTGGGCCGAAACCTCCGCTGCCCCCGAGACGAGCAGCACAATCCAGAGCAGTCTGACGTTCTTCATGATTCACCAGAGGACGCACGCCTGTCGGTCGAGAGTATCTGCCTGGCGATGTGCAGCCCTTCCTCCACCGAGGTGACCGCGCCATCGAGCTGGCGTTCGTAAACCTGCCGCAGCACCACCCCCATCCCGGGGCCGGGCTCCACGCCCAGGGAGAGCAGGTGCCGCCCTTTGAGGATTGGGGCGGGGGCCTCGTGCTGCACGCCCAGCTCGCGCGCGCGCTGCAGGAACCACCCGATGCCGCTGCAGTCGAAGCTGCCCGTCCGCCCGCGGCAGTCCGATTCCGCCACCCGCGCGAGCAGCTCGAGATCCACCTTCTGGGCGAGCCGCCGGAACGCGCCGTCGCCTACCGGGTCGGCGGACTTGAAGAACGCCAGCGGCTTCAAGTGGTGCGCCACGATCCCGGCGACCTGCGCGCGGACGTCGAAGCCGCCGATCGTCTGGATGTTCAGCCGGTCGAGGAGCGAGTGTGCCGGCTCCACACCTGCCGCTTCGTGCTCCATCGAGCGGATGCGGCCGTCGATCACCGCCGTTGTGCCAGGCTTCCCCAGGTCGTGGCACACCGCGCCAAGCATGACGGTGACGCGCTGCGGGTGGTGCAGGTCGTCGATGCGCGTGCGCGCCTCGTCCACGACCATCAGCGTGTGTACCCAGACGTCTCCCTCCGGATGCCATTCGGGTTCCTGCGGGCATCCGACGAGCGCCATCAGCTCGGGGAAGAGCCGCGCCACGATTCCCAGCTCCAGCGCGAGCTGAAGCCCCACCGACGGGCATGGCGCCTGCAGCAGAAGCTTTTCGATCTCTCCCCAGACCCGCTCCGGCGGCAGGTCGTCGAGTGCGATCCGCCGGCACAGTTCGCCCGTTGCCGGATCCAGATCGAGCGCGAAGCGCGCGGCGAACTGTACCGCGCGGAGCACGCGCAGGCTGTCGTCGCCGAACGTCAGGGGATCGACGGCGCGGAGAATCCGGCGCTCCAGGTCGGCCCGGCCCCCGTGCGGATCCAGGTACTCGCCGGTGAGCGGATCGTAGGAGACCGCGTTGATCGTGAAGTCGCGGCGCCTGGCGGCATCCTCGACGCTCATGGACGGGTCCCCTTCGACGGTGAACCCGCGGTGCCCGCGGGCGGTCTTCGAGTCGCGGCGCGGAAGCGCTACGTCGATGCCGCAGACCTTGTAGACGGTGAAGCTCTCACCCACGACGTTCACATCGCCGATACCTTCGAGCAGGGAGCGAAGCGTGCCGGCCCGCACGCCGAAGGCTTCCATGTCCACGTCCTTCGACGGCCTGCCGAGAAGGCGGTCGCGCACCCAGCCGCCGACGACGAGGGCACGTCCGCCGTGCGCCCGGACGGCCCCGGCGATCTCGCGCGCGGGGTACGGCAGGTCGGCCGTCATCCCTCTCGACGCCGGCCGTAACGCCGCACGAGCCGATCCGTGAACCGCGGCGCCACGGCCGACAGGATGGTCAGGCCTCGCGACGCCCGGTGCGGGTAGACCTCGGGCGCCGGACGGCGGATGCACTCCACCACCGCGCGCGCCACGGTGTCGGCCGTCTGCTTCGGGCCGAGGCCGCGCACGCTGTGCCCGTAGTCGCGCGTCATCGCGTCCCTGAACTCTGTTTCCGTCGATACCGGAAGCACGACGCTCACATGGATGGCGGTGCCGGCGAACTCGGTCCGCAGGCTCTCGGCAAATCCCACCTGCGCGGCCTTCGTCGCGCTGTACCCGCTCATCTGCGCGATCCCGCGGCGGCCGACGATCGAGGAGATCAGGATCAGGTGTCCGCGCCCCTGCCGCCGGAAGATCGGGAGCGCGGCGCGCGCGGCAAGATACGTCCCGAAGAAGTTCACGTCCATCATCCGGCGCATCACGTCGGGCGGCGTGTCCTCGACGGTGCCGTAGTAGCCGAACCCGGCGTTGCACACCATGATGTCGAGCCGGCCGAAGACTTCCTGCGCACGCGACACAAGGCGCCCCACGTCGTCTTCCGAGGTGACGTCCATCACGACCGGCTCGGCCGAGCCGCCCGCCCGGCGGATCGCCTCCGCCGATTCCTCCAGGCGGTCTGCGCGGCGCGCGCCGAGCACCACCGGGGCGCCAGAGGCCGCCAGATGCCGCGCGATGGCGAGCCCGATGCCGGATGACGCGCCGGTGATCGCGGCGACCTGCCCCCTTGGATCCATCAGGGGATAATACAGGGGCGCACATGCTTCGCGACCCCTGCATCTCGCTCCTGCGCGAGCTGATCGCGATTGACTCGGTGAACCCGTCGCTTGTTCCGGGCGCGACCGGGGAAGGCCCGATAGCCGCCGCGCTCGCGGCACACCTCCGTCGGCTCGGCCTCGATGTGGAGGTACAGGACGTCCGCCCCGGCCGCCCGAACGTCGTCGGCACGCTCACCGGTCGGAGCGCGGGGCCTTTCCTGATGTTCTGCGGTCATCTCGATACGGTTGGCGTCGAGGGGATGGCGGCCCCGTTCGATCCGGTCGAGCGGAACGGCCGGATCCACGGGCGCGGCTCGCAGGACATGAAGGGAGGCGTTGCGGCAATGGTGGACGCCGCGCGCGTGGTCGCGAGCGAAGGCGTGGACCGCGGACGCCTGATCGTTGCCGCGGTGATGGACGAGGAGTACGAGAGCCTCGGGGCCGACGCCCTCGTCACGCGGTGGCAGGCTGACGCCGCGGTCGTGACGGAGCCGACGGACCTGCAGATCGGCATCGCGCACAAGGGCTTCGCCTGGCTCGACGTGGTGACGCACGGCCGCGCGGCACACGGCAGCCGCCCGGAGGATGGACGCGATGCGATCCTGCGCATGGGGCGCGTGCTCCAGCGGCTCGAGGCGCTCGACAGCGAGCTGCAGGTCCGACCCCCGCATCCGCTCCTGGGCGCGCCCTCGCTGCACGCCTCGATCATCCGCGGCGGCACGGAGATAAGCAGTTACCCGGCACGCTGCGAGCTGCAGGTCGAACGCCGTACGGTTCCCGGCGAGCCGGCCGGCGGTGTGGAGGAGGAAGGGCGGACGCTTGTCGAGCGGCTCGCGCGGGAGGATCCGGAGTTCCAGGCGGAGGTGCGCCTCAGGTTTGCACGGCCGGCCCATGAGCTCGCAAGCGATCATGCGCTGCCCGCCGCCCTTCGTGCCGTCCTGCACGACATGGGCGTCGGGAGCGGCCCTGTGGGGATGAGCTTCTGGACCGACGCCGCGGTGCTGGGCATGGCCGGCATCCCGTCGGTGCTCTTTGGCCCGGGAGGCGCGGGCCTGCACTCACCGGACGAGTACGTAACGACGGCCGACGTGCTGACCTGCAGGGACGCACTCGTGCGGCTCGCATCGCGCTACCTGCGGTCGTAGGCGCTCCGCCCTCGAGCGGGGCAGCGGGAAAGGGCGCTACGCGCTCTTCCGCAGCGTGAGGGTCGGCGTCCTGGCCAGCCTGTGGCGGCGGGGGTCCCCCTCGAACCGGGGGCGCGGCCCCCGGTCGGCCACTTCCCAGCCGGGCGTGTCGTGCCCGCAGGAGATGCAGCGCATCATCACGCGCTTCCCCTCGAAGTGCCGAACCGTATCGTGGCCGCCCAGCCCGCACAGCGCCTGGCGCACACGCCTTGCGGCCCAGGCCAGAACATTCCCGGTATGCGCGGCGACAGGGGCGTCGTCCGCAGTCAGCGTCCGGGGATAGTTGGTCACCATGAGTGAATCTCCGTCTCCTCTACTCGTATTT
>JACCXG010000346.1 GCA_013697225.1 Acidobacteriota bacterium | reverse complement strand
TCCCAACCCCGGCACCGGAGGTATCTGACGAGCCGTGTACCGCGCGGGTCAAAGCCGAAAGCGCCTCTGCGTATTTCCTTTCTGCGGTCTGCAGCTTCTCCTCGTAGGCCGACTTCGAGAGCTTCTGCGATTTCCAGTCGCCGTCGAAAACAGTTTGGGTCGAGGCCCGCTCGTACATGATGTCGATGCCGCCGTTCTGATCGTTGAGCCCGTTACATCCCATGTCCTGGAAGAACAGCTTGGTCTGCGGGACCGCGGAGGAGTGCAGCGTCACGTAGACCTCGCGATAGTTCCGCTGCGCCAGCTGCGCGCGCAGGTAGTGGGGCGCCGTCGTCTCGGCAGCGACGACGAGAAGCTGAACATCCGGCACGAGCATGGCCGCCACGAACCGTCCCGGCACCTGCGGATCCTCCGCCGCGTACGCATCAAGTTTCTGCTCCTGCATCAGCTGCACGAGCTGGGCCGCCGCGTTGGATGAGCGCTCCAAGGTCTCGGCTGCAGCAGTGCCGCCCGTGATGAACACCACCAGAAACGTCGAGAGGAGCCGACTCGTTCGCATGCGCACACCCGCCTTCCCGCTGCCATCTTCCATGATCGGAGATCGTCAGCTTTAGGTACTCGCTTATGCAAGAGACATGACTCTCGCCTGAGGCGGCTCGCGGGCTTGATGTCCGTTCGGAATCTGTCTCTTGCACAGACCCGAGCGAAGCCAGGCGCGACAGAGCGGGCCGGCCTGCCGGGGACCGGTTTGCGGTTCTGGCAATCCCACGTGAGCACGCGGGGTGAGATGACGATATGTGGTGAGCGCGAGAGTCTCAGGAGTGCAGCGCGTCGCCCCGACTGACGCCCAGCCGCTTCATCTTCGCGTGGAGCGTGGTCGGCTTCAGACCGAGCAGCGCGGCGGCTCCACCCGGTCCGCTGACACGGCCCTCAGCCCGGCGCAGCGCGTGGAGGATGGCCTGCCGCTCTGCCTCCGCGAACGTGGTTGCCGATGATCGCGTCGGCTGCGCGGCATCGCCATTCCCTCGTGGGGGCGGCTCAGAGCTTGCCGCCGGAGCGAGCGCTGCCGGCAGCCTGTCCAGCCGGATCATCTCTGGAGTGATGACCCCGCTGGCGGCAAGGATCACGGCACGCTCGACGACGTTCTGCAGCTCGCGGACGTTCCCAGGCCAGGAATAGGAGGCGAGTGCGTCCAGCACCTCGTCAGACATGGCCGTCACGCGTCTCCCGATCCGCTTCGCGCACTCGAGGGCAAGATGGCGTGCAATCAGAGGGATGTCCTCGGGGCGCTCCCGCAGCGGCGGCACGCGGATCGGGAAAACACTCAGTCGGTAGAACAGATCGTCGCGAAACGCTCGTTCCGCCACACGCGCCGGCAGGTCCTGGTTCGTCGCGGCAACGAGCCGGATGTCCACCTTCACCCCCTGTGTGCTCCCGACCCTGAAGACTTCCCGGTCCTGCAGCACGCGCAGCAGTTTGGCCTGTGCGTGCAATGGCAGGTCCCCGATCTCATCCAGGAACAGTGTGCCGCGGTGCGCGAGCTCGAAACGTCCGGGTTTGCGCATGTTCGCCCCGGTGAATGCGCCGCGCTCGTAGCCGAACATCTCGCTCTCAACGAGGTTCTCAGGCAATGCGGCGCAGTTCACCGGGACGAATGGACGCGCGGCACGGCTGCTGCGCTCGTGCACGGCCCGGGCGAGCAGCTCCTTTCCGGTACCGGTCTCTCCCAGGAGCAGGACGGTCACGTCTGATGCCGCTACCTGCTCCAGCTCGAGCAGCACCTGCCGGATGGCCTCGCTCTTCCCCACGATGGGACCGAACGAATAGGCGCTCCGCACCTCCCCGCGCAGATCAACGACTTCCCGGCGCAGCAGGCGGTGCCGCCGCAGGAGCGCGCGCATCTTCGCGCGCTCCTGGCGGTTCGCCTGGTGGAGCCGCGCGTTCAATACCCCGATCGCCGCCTGGGCCGCGAAGACTTCGAGCCGCTTGACGTCGATGGCTGTCGGCCGGCAGCCCGGCCCGAACTGCGGCGAATCGAGACCGAGCACGCCCATGCGTCTCGCACCAGCCATCAGCGGGAAGATGAGGACGGACCGCAGCCCGGAGGCCCGCACCCGATCGGGGTTGAACCACCGATCCTCCTGGCTCGCATCCGGGATGAAATGAATCTCGCCGCGCCTGAACGCCAGCCCCACGATGCCTGACTCCACGGGGATCTGCAGGTCTCCGTACACGTCCGCGCCACGTCCGCGGAAAAGGACGGTGCGCAGCGTGTGGGACGCCGGCTCGTGCAGCATGACCCAGCTGGAGGTCGCGCCAAACACGCGCTCCACTCCGTCGAGGACCGCCTCGCAGACTGCCTGCACGTCGAGGGTCGCCGTGACCCGACGCAGGGCCACCAGCATCTGCTCCTCGACGACGCTGGGGAGCGGCAGCGATGCGACCTCGTCGTAAATCCAGCAGTGGCTGCCTGAATCGTGCGCTGTGTCTCCGTTCATTTTTTGGGGCGGCCGTATCTTCAGCGTGGCCGCTGCTCGGATCATACAGCCTCGAACGATGCTCCCTGGTGGCGCCCCAATTGCAAAGCAATCCCGCGGACTCAGGGAGTTTGCGAGACAGAGCTGGCCCCTCGCCGTCCGGGGCTTCTGGCAGCCATACGTCTCACAGAACGAATGGGGACACACGATGGCAAGGATGCAGGCAAGAGCGGAGGGAGACCAGCAGTGGATCTCGATCTCCGGTCATCTGACCGGCCGTGATCTCGGCAGGCTGGAGCGGCTCTGTGCCCGAAGACTCGCGCAAGAACGGCTGCGGCTGACCCTGCGGCTCGCCGCCGGCACGCAGGTGGATGGACCTGCGCAGGCGTACATGGAGCGCCTCGCCCGACGCGGCGCCACTGTCCTCGTCGAGTAGTGCGCCGTTACGCGAGTAGTGGGTCCGCCGTGGCGGCCGCAGACCCGCGGGTCATCGGACTCCCCCACGGCTATGACAGCGCAAGATGCAGGCAAAAGGGCAGGCGACGTCGTGCCACGGGAAGGCAAGAGGGCAAGCTCAATACTACGGGGGCCGTCGCCTGGCTGGTGGCCGGCCTGACCCCGTCCGGGCGGGGGCTCGACACCGGTAAAGGTCGATTCAATCGGCAGGATACGCACGTCCGCGGGCCTGAGCTTGAGCGCACGAATGGCGCGATCGGCGGCTGTGACCTCGTCGGTCACCGGATTCTCATAGCGGACCTCCGAGGGCTCATCCTTCATCAGCCGCTCACGGAGTGCCAGCGCATTGTCACTGATAATCACGGCCTGAAAATCGTCCGTGCGCAGGTATTCCCTGGCGGCGCGAGTGACCGCTTCAACGGTCAACCGCTGGAGCTCCGTCTCGATTCGATCGATGAAGTACGGCATCGCATAGAAGCGGCTATCCATATGAAATCCCAACCGGTCGGAAAGGCTCCGCGCCCATAGCTTCGAATATCGGGTCAGGAAGTCGCGCGTGATTTCGAACTCGGACTGGGTCAAGCCGGTCGCGCGCAGGCGCTCGACCTCGGCAACCGCAGCGCGCAAGGCAAACAGTGCGTTCTCCGGGATGACGGGCCTGACCCAGACTGAGAACGCCTGCTGCCGGCGCGGATGATTGGGTGGAGGGTTGGAAGTACCGGGCGCGTTGTCCCAATACTCGATATACGAGTAGTCGCCATAGTTCAGGCCTCTTTTCCCGCGCAACTCCTGCATGAGACGACCATGGAAAGTGCGGTGCTCGCCCAGGTAGCTGTTGGCCACCATCAGCGCGTAGAAGTCGGGATGGTTGCGGTTCACGGGCACCGGATGGCCGAAGTGAATGCCCACACTGTGCCGCCCGCAAGCAGGAGCACTCCGGCCATGAGCAGTCGCGCTGTCATCCAGGCCTCCTGAAGCGTTTACTGCCGGCATTTGCCGCACCGTCGTCGCCGTCCACCGGACCGACCACGGCACCGCTGTTCTGGCCGTCGCCCCCGATGACGGGCAGGAAGGCTATGGGCAGACTCGAGGAGGGCCGCAGGATAGCCATCATCAATCTCACACACCTGCAAGATACGATGCACCGCCAACCAGCGGCGTCCGTCCGCCAACCACGAGACTACCGCGTCGAACCATCACACCAACCTCGAACGAGCCCGCTACATCCCTGGTCACCGCATCCTGCGACTGTGACGAGATCTCGCCATGCCGCGCAGCCTCGTGACGTTTGCCATCGCCGGGGCGATCTGGAGCAGCTCGTCGGCGCTGACGGCTGTGATCTCCACGCTGAACCGCGCGTACGACATCCAGGAGTGGCGTCCGTGGTGGAAGACCCGCCTGATTGCGATCGCCCTCTCCATCGCGCTCGCGGTGTTTGCCGTAACCGCCATGGCCCTCGTGCAGGTTGTGGCACGCAACGCGCAGGGATCCGCCGGGTTCCTGGGGCACGTGACGTCGACATGAGCGGCGTGGGGCTGGGGACGTAACGATGTGGTCCGCCGTTCAGCCGCCGGAACGGTGGCGACGGCAACAGGCTGTCAAGGCGGGGGCCGTTGCCGATCGGCCACCCGCCAGACTGCCAGCCACCTAGCAGCTCGCCGCGAGTGGCCAGCTGCTAGGTGGTTCCACGCCGATATAGCAGGCGCGCACCCTGAGGAATCTGCTGCTCGAGCGCAGCCATCGTCGGTACAAACCGGTACTGCTGGTTCTGGACACCTTCCGGACGTTCACCGATGACCACCCTGCGCACGTTGAGATCCTCCGGCGCGTTCACGACTACCCGATCGCCGACCCGTGTGACCTCCTGGGTTGCGGACTCTTTCCCTTCTGTCAGACGCGCAATGACCCACATCGTATCGCCGGCCGCGCGGACTTCCGCGATCTGCAGGTCGTACCCGGCGTGCGGTACGTCGGCCTCAATGCTGACGGTTCGCTCCTCGCGGGTCGCGCTTCCGGGTGGATTGATGTCGATGTATGGCAGCGATACTTGCCGCTGCTCCTTCTCAACCCTCACGACCGGAACGGTGACCGTCTGTTCGCGCGTGCCGACATCCACGTCCGCCCACTTGATGTTGTAACGGGGCCACTGCCCCGGGTCGACATCCACATCGACGTCAGGTGCCCGCGCT
>JACCXG010000338.1 GCA_013697225.1 Acidobacteriota bacterium | reverse complement strand
CAGGGCGTGCGTGGGCGATCCTGACGCCGATCGTAACGGCCGCCGGGTTGATCGGCATCCTGTTGTGGCTGGGGGGCGTGAATCACCGGTCCGCGGAGCGCGGCCCCTGGCGTATCCTCCAGCAAGCTGCGGTGATCGCGGGGTTCCTGGCGGCCGCCATGCTGATCTACGCCGCCGCCCTGTTTCTCTCTGCGAGTCAGTGACGATTGAGAAGAGATGCCCTTTGAGCTGAACCGGCGCGCCTTTCTGGGGGCCGTCGCGGGCCCCTTGCTGGCCTCGGGCGCCTGCCGTTCTAACTCGGAAACACCAACGTGGCACGCTGGCGTGGCTGCGGTGGACATCACTCCTGAGGATTCGCTGTGGATGGCCGGCTTTGCCGCACGCACGGTGCCGGCGCAGGGGGTCGCGCTGCCGCTGCACGCCAAGGCGCTCGCCTTCCAGGCGGCGGGGCACCCCGCAGCCGTTCTCGTGACGGTCGATCTCCTCGGGCTGACGGCTCGCCTTACCGATCGCGCGGCGATCGCGGTGAAGCGCCGGTATGGCCTGAGCCGCGCGGACATCCTCTTCAACGCAAGCCACACGCACTGCGGCCCCGTTGTGGACGAGCAGTTGTCCGTCGCCTACGATCTGTCACCGGAGGCATGGGCGGCGATTCGCGCCTACTCTGCGGGGCTGGAAGAGAAGCTCGTCACGGTGGTGGGCGATGCCCTCGCGCGGCTGGCGCCCGCCACGCTGGCCTATGCCCAGGGCCAGGCAGGCTTCGGCCGGAACCGGCGGGTGCGATTCACGCCTGAGGGCCCCGTCAGTCACGAGGTGCCGGTGCTCCGCGTGACCGGCACTGATGGAGCGCTCCTCGCAATCGTGTTCGGCTATGCGTGCCACAACACGACCCTCCAGGACAAATTCGTGCAGTATCACGGCGACTACGCCGGCGTGGCGCAGGCCGCACTGGAGGAGCGGCATCCCGGCACGACGGCCCTGTTCGTCGCCGGCTGCGGGGCCGATGTGAACCCGCATCCGCGCGGCACGCTCGAACTGGTGCAGGCCCACGGCACGGCGCTGGCCGACGCAGTGGACGCCACACAGCCGGCTGGTGCCTCGGTGGAGTCCGCACTGCACACTGCGTACGCGACGGTGGACCTCCCATTCGTCGATGACGCCGCGCGTCAGCGGTGGAAAGCGGGGCTCGACATCGATGAGAAGTACCTGCGGCGGCACGCCGCGTTGATGGAGAGGACCATCGCGCGCGACGGGGGGCTGCCGCCCGCTCAGCCGGCACCGGTCCAGGTGTGGCGGTTTGGCTCGACGTTCACACTGATTGCGCTCGGCGGGGAGGTGGTGGTGGACTACGCACACCGCCTGGCTCGCGAATATCCGGATCGGCAGATCTGGGCGGCAGGGTACAGCAACGATGTCTTCGGGTATGTTCCGTCCCTTCGCGTGCTGCGGGAAGGCGGCTACGAAGGGGGGGACGCGATGATCTATTACGGGCTGCCGGGGCCGTTCACCGAGGGGGTGGAAGAACTGCTGCTCACGGAGGTACGACGGCAGATGGCAGTGTGACTCCAGCTGTGTGTCCGGGCGGGCACAGGTGAATGTCCTCGGAAGCGGTCTGTCCTGCTGCCCGTCCCGCGCAGCAGGCTGTGAGATACCGGCCCAGGCTTTTCAACATTTCAACGTACGGTCGTCCAAGGGCGCATTAGCCCGCACCAGCTCTTCTGTCAACAGGCTGGTGCTGAACTTGCAATGGCGTCCGCCGGATTAGAGGAGGACGCTGATGGGAATTCTCGCGTGGATTCTGTTCGGCCTTGTGGTCGGGGTGATCGCGAAGCTGTTGATGCCGGGGCGTGATCCCGGAGGCTTCATCATCACCATATTGCTGGGCATCGCGGGTGCATTGATTGGCGGGTTCGTTGGCCGGGCCATGGGCTTCTACGGCCCCAACGAAGGGGCGGGGTGGCTGATGTCCATTCTCGGCGCCATCATTCTGCTCGCACTCTACAGGATGATGGCCCGCCGACGGGTCTGATCGAGGCGTCGGGGAGCGGCACGTTCCGTTCCCCCGACACTGCCGTTCCGCTGTCCTTGTCTGCCATTTCTTCAACTCGAGTTCCTCCGTCCGCCGGGCGACCGGCAGGCAATCAGGGAGGCAGAATGTTCCGGTGTGTCTCTCCTGCGGCCCTTGTCCTCGTGGTGCTCTCCGCAGGGACTCTCAACGCCCAGACGGCCGACCAGCTCGTCGCGAAGAACCTCGAAGCCAAGGGTGGTGTCGAGAAGTGGAAGGCGGTTAATTCCTTGAGGATGATCGGGACGATCAGCGTCCAGGGAAAGCAGCTGCCGCTCACCATCTCGTCGATGCGCCCCAACTACATGCGCCACGAGATGAACCTGCCCGACCTCCGGATCGTCCAGGCGTTCGACGGCAAGACCGCGTGGGCCATCAACCCGATGCTTGGCGCCACCACGCCGCAGCAGCTGCCCGCCGAGGCTGCTGAGACGATTCGCACAAGCGCGGAGTTCGAAGGCGCGCTCGTGGACTACAAGGCGAAGGGACATGTTGCCGAGCTCGTTGGAACGGAAACGCTCGGTGGCAGGAACGTCCACCATCTCAAGCTGATCCTCAAGAACGGTCCGGTCCAGCACTTCTACCTGGATGCGGAGACGGGGCTCGAGGTCAGAGTGACTCAGGAGGTCGAGACCGGCCCTGGCCAGAAGCAGGCACTCGCCTCCGAGATGTCGAACTACCAGCCGGTCAGCGGCATTCTGATCCCCCACACCGTCAGGCAGCTGCTGGACGGCAAGGTCGTTGCGGAGATGACGATCTCCAAGGTGGAGATCAACGCCATCGACGACCCGTCCCTCTTCAGGATGCCGGCCAAGTAACTCCCGGTCTAAGATAGCGTCGGCTCTGCAGGAAGGACCGACGACGTGCGACCGCAGGATAACGCCTCCCCGCCACCACACCGGCCGACGATCCTCGACCGCCTGCTCGATTTCATCGAGCGCGCGGGCAACAAGCTGCCGGATCCGGCGATGCTGTTCGTCATCGCGCTGCTGCTCGTGTGGGTGATCTCTGCCCTGCTGGCGCCGGTGCAGTTCGCGGAAATCGATCCGCGGAACGGGAAGCCGATCCAGGTGCAGAGCCAGCTCACGGGGGCCGCCCTGGCCTCCTTCCTGGCCAACATGGTGACGGTCTTCGTCACGTTTCCACCACTCGGTATCGTGCTCGTTGCGCTGCTTGGCGTCGGTGTGGCAGAGCACGTCGGGTTCCTCGGCGCCATGCTGAAGGGGCTGCTGAACCTCACCCCCCGTGCGCTGATCACCCCGATGCTGATTCTGGTGGCCTGCGTGAGCCACACCGCGACCGACGCAGGCTACGTCCTGGTGATTCCGCTCGGCGGCGTGATCTTCTACACGGCGGGCCGGCACCCGCTGGCGGGGATTGCGGCGGCGTTCGCGGGCGTATCCGGAGGCTTCAGCGCCAATTTCATCCCCTCCGGCATCGATCCCCTGCTCCAGGGCTTCACGCAGTCCGCAGCGCAGATCATCAACCCGGAACGGCTCGTGAACCCGTTGTCGAACTGGTTCTTCACCAGCGCCTCTACGGTGCTCGTGGTCCTGGTTGGCTGGTACCTCACGGACCGTGTGGTCGAACCACGCCTGGTTGCGACAACACCCACCACGGACCCGACGGATCTGCCGCCCATCGAGACGGCGACCGCCGCCGAACGCAGGGGGCTTGCGGCCGGGCTGTTCACGATGGTGCTCGGTTTGGCGATCCTGACGTTCGTATCGCTGCCGGCCGACTCGCCGATGCGGGCGCCCGATGGACAGATCACCTCGTTCGCGGCGCCGCTCATGCGCTCCATCGTGCCGCTGATTTTCCTGTTGTTCCTGTTCCCGGCGGTCGTCTACGGCTACGTGGCCGGCACGGTGCGCTCGCACCGCGACATCGTAGCGGGGATGTCCAAGTCCATGTCCACCATGGGCTACTACATCGTCATGGCGTTTTTCGCGGCCCTGTTCACCGACGCCTTCGGGCGCTCGAACCTGGGCGCGCTGGTGGCCCTCAAAGGGGCGACGCTCCTGCGGACGCTCGGCCTGCCCGGCCAGGTGACGATCGTGGGCATCATCATGGTGACTGCCACGGTAAACCTGTTGATCGGGTCGGCGTCGGCGAAGTGGGCGCTGCTGGCGCCGATTTTCGTCCCGATGCTGATGCAGGTGGGTCTTGCGCCGGAGTTGACGCAGGCGGCGTATCGTGTCGGAGACTCGGCGACGAACATCATCACGCCGCTGATGCCCTACTTCCCGCT
>JACCXG010000337.1 GCA_013697225.1 Acidobacteriota bacterium | reverse complement strand
CGCGGCCGCAACTTCGGGCCGGATGCCCCCCCCAAGAACAAGCGGAAGCCACCACGCAAGGATGGCGACCGCGGCCCCCGCGGGCCGATCAAGGAACGGCCTGTCGGTCGGCTCTACGATGCCGACGAAGACTGGCGCGCACAGGACGAAGACCCGGACCTCGACGATCTCGCGGCTACGGCGAGCGGGGTCGAGGGGGAGGGGGAAGACGAGGTCGACGCCCAGGGGGAAGAGGGCATTGTCGATGACGATCAGGACGATCAGGACGACAGTCAGAAGGATTGACGGCCGGCCCGCGTGATGACGACCCACGTCAAGGTGCTGGGCATCCTCTACATGGTGGTCAGCGCCCTCACGCTGCTGACGGCGCTCTTCCTGATCCTCGTTCTCGGCGGCGCGGCCGGTATCGTGGGCATCACCGCGGATCCGGGTGATGCCGCCGTTGCCGTCCCGGTCCTCGGGCTGGCCGGTACCCTGCTCGGAGCCATCCTCATCGTGATCGGGCTGCCCGGCCTGATCACGGGCTGGGGGCTTCTGGCCTACCAGCCCTGGGCGCGCATTCTCGGGATGGTGCTCTCGGTGCTGAACCTGTTCAACGTGCCGTTTGGCACGGCGCTCGGCATCTATGGCCTGTGGGTCCTCTTTCACACGGACACGGAGCGCCTGTTCGACCGCACGGCGGTGGCTCCGATTGCCTGATGCCTGCGTCCCAGCCGGATGAGTCCAAACCTTGCATGGGATTCAGCCGTGCCACAGTCGCACACGTCTACCCAGGAATGGCAGAGCTTCGAAGTCCGCATGCGGCACCGGCGCGCGGAGCGGTGCGTGCTCCGCGCAACCGTCGCGCTCGAAGAGGACCTGCCAGAGGAAGCACGGGAGGCGCTCGACGAAGCGCGCGCCCTCTATCCCGAGCATCCCGGCCTCCAGGAGCTTGCCGCCCGGATCGAGACCGCGGCCGCCGGCCCCCTGGCAGGGTACGCGCCCCTTGCTGAGTACGACCCGCTGGCTGAGTACCCCCTGCTGGCCGACTACCCCGAACAGCAGGAACACTACCCGCTCTCGGGACGCCGGCGATGGGCGCCACTCTGGGCGGCGTTCGCCGTTCTCGCCTTGTTGTCCGCTGCGGGAGTGTGGATCTGGATGGATTCGTCCGCGTGGGCGCGGCTCGAGGACCTCAGGCTTGGTGAGGCTGTTGCGGCCCCGATAGTCACTGAGCCCGCGCCTGTCGTCGAGAATTCACCGGCTCCCGAGGAACTGGCGACATCGCCCCCCGCCACAGCAATCGTGACGGACCCACCCCCTCCGGAGGCCGTGATCGAAACGGCCCCTCCAGCGCCCCGGGCGCCGGAGGTGAGGGGAGACAGCGAGACGGACACGGCCCCGAGCGCTGCACCTCCAGATCCCCCCGGTCAGAGACCAGCCGGGACGAGCGGCATCAGGGCGGCACGGGAAGCTCTGCCCAACCCGGTTGAGCCGGCCGGGCGGCGGGGGACGGCCCCGAGTGCACCACAGGGCTCCACGCGGGGCCGCGGGGAACCCGCCGCCGCCCGCACGGCTGCCCCGCCAGCGGTCACTTCGGCGCGCCCGGGCCCGACGTCTCCAGCTACGCCGCCTCCAGGCGCGTCGTCCGCAGGTGGTTTGTCAACCGCCAATGCAACCGCGGCCGGGTCGCCGGCGGGCACGTCACCTGGCAGCTCAGCAGCGGGTGCGCCAGGGGGCAGTTCACCGGCCCCCACCCCTCGCGCTACTACCCCGTCTGCAGCCGTTCCACCGTCAGCGACAACTGCTTCTACCGCCAGACCGCCGTCTGCTGATTCATCGTCTCCGGCCGGCGTGCCACCCGCCCCCGCTCCGGCAGTTCCCCAGGTAGGCCTGGAGCGGACGCCGCTCGGGGGGGGCATCAGCACGGCGGACGTCCCGGCACCGCCTCGACCTCCCGCCCCGGCTGCGGCGCCTCCCGCAGCGGCGGCTGCCGTTCCGGCAGCTCCCCCGATGTCTGACGAACGCCGGGTGCGTGCCGCTCTGGACCGTTACCAGATGGCCTACAGCCGGCTGGATGCAACGGCCGCTCGTGCCGTCTGGCCGTCAGTGGACAGGCGGGCTCTCGAGCGTGCCTTTGGCGGGCTCGCCTCCCAGAGCATCTCGCTCGGGCAGTGCAACGTCCGCGTGAACGGCGGGTCGGCTCAGGCCGACTGCTCGGGAAACGCAAGCTGGACGCCACGGGTCGGAGGCGGCAGCCAGACGGCGGCCCGCCGCTGGCGCTTCGATCTGCAGAACACCGCCGGCGAGTGGGTCATCGTTGACGCGGCGGTGCGCTGACGCAGAGTTGCCGGGCTCCGATTGCCAGTTGCCGGTTTATAGTTGCCGGTTGGCGGTAGCCGCGCTCTAAAATCCGTACTCGATAGCCAGCGAAGGTGTGAGCGGCGCGGTCAGCCCCGCGTCCGTGAAGCTCCAGCGGACGCTGGCGCCGACGACGACCGTCCCCCCGGGATTCCATTTCAGCCCCGCAATTCCCCCGGCGATTGTGCGGCCCGGAATGCCGCCAATCAGGCGCAGCGTCTCCACCCCCTGGATTGTGGGATGTGGCTGCGAGGCCAGCTCGATTGGACGTAGCTCCGAGATATTGCGGGCGAGGATCTCTGCCGTGACCGACACGCGGGGATGGACCGCGACCGATGCGGCACCGCCGATGCTGCGCTCGTCGGAGACCCCGCCGCGGATGAGCCCGACGTTGCCTGAGAGCATCAACGGTCCGCGTTCCACTGCACCGATCCCGATTAACCGGTAGGCCGCGGACCCCGCGCCAAGGAGGTTGTCCGCATCACCCGTGGGGAGGCGCACCTCCGCAGCCAGGGCGAAGCCTCCCGTGCGCGTGGACACGAGCGTGTATTTCGCGCGAAGCGCGGCATCCGCCACGCCGGTCGCCGTCGCGGCCCCGCTGGCCTGAAGAAACGTCTCACCGCGATACACGTTGATCCGCTCCCCTTCTACGGTCAGCCGCACGAAGGGCAGCGCCCCGCCAATCTCGAGCCGCTCGGTAATTCCAACGCTTGCGAACGCCGTCATCGTGCTGCTCCGCACGCGGAGTGTCAGAGACTCCGTATCGAACGGAGCCGCTTCATCCGAGAAGCGGTTGGCGGTCGTCAGGAAGCTGCCGTCTTCCAGAGCCTGTCCGTCGAGGTGATCGAATGCCGAAGAGGATGCGGAGATCCCGAATGATGCCCGTCCGTGCCCCGGCGTGAGCGCCCGTTCGATCAGGAACCCGCCGAAGCTCTCGGTGGCGCGCTCCACCGTACCGAGCTGCGGATTCAGCCGGTAGAGAAAGCCGCTCGAGGAGGTTGCGATGGGAACGGACGTGAGGTTGACGATCAGCGCGCGGGTGACGGTCTCCGCACCGACCTGGGCGGCCGCGCGGTCCCGTTCGAAGTCCCCTGTCGCGACGGCTTGATTCGTCAGCAGGAACGCGACGATGTCCGTCACCGTCTCCTGCCCCCGCGCCTCGGCTGCCGTGAACGCCACCAGACAGGCCCCCAGCAGAACTCGTCCGATCTGTTTGTGCATGGTCCTCTTTCAGCTCTCTCGTGCAGGCATTTTCCCACATGGCATAGCCTGTTGCCGCATACCCCACCGCACTGCACGTCGTCAGCCATCGTTGAACCTCATGGGCTGCCGTTCAGTTCGCATGTGAGGGAGACGGTTGCTACACTGGTGTGTTCCTCCATCCTGATGCCACGACCCTCGACAACTCAGCTGCGACGTGGCCTCTCAGGAGCGCTGCTCGCGCTCGCTGCCTCCGCCGCATGCGGCAGGCCCCACGAGCTCGTTCCCATCGCAGCCCTTGCCGAAGCCCGGTCTGCCGCGCCCGGCGTCCGGTGGATCGCCCCGGAGGGGCCAGCCGACATGGCTCACCTGACCCGGTGGCGACGCAGCGTCGGGCCTCCCGTGATCGTCGAAGGGAAGACCACCGCGCCCGTTACCGACGGGCTGGTCGTGGTCAACTGGAATATGCACGTCGGCGGTGGCGACATCCAGCGCCTGTTCCAGGACGTGCGCCGGCAGGCTGGAGATCGCCCGATTGTCCTGCTGCTCCAGGAAGCCTACCGGGCAGGACCTGAAGTTCCCGAAACACTGGCGCCGGCTGACAGCTTTGCCTCCATGATCCGGGCCCTTCGTCGCGATGGCGGGCGGGAGGACGTCGAAGCCGTCGTTTCGTCGCTCGGGCTGCACGCCTACTACGTGCCCTCCATGCGCAACGGAGGGCCGCTGGTCTCTGACGAGGATCGCGGGAATGCGATCCTTTCCACTGTGCCGCTGACCGATCTGACCGCCATCGAGCTGCCCTTCGAAAGCCAGCGGCGTGTTGCCGTCGCGGCGTCCGTCAGGGGTGAAACGCCGGAGGGGGATCCCTGGAGCGTGCGTCTCGTGTCGGCTCATCTCGACAATATGGCGGGGGCCAGGCGGCTCTGGATCGCCGGGAGTGAAATGGCCCGGACCCGGCAGGCGCGCGGGCTGATGGCAGCACTCAACGATGAAGGCCCGCTGGTGCTTGGCGCAGACCTGAACAGCTGGTTCGGCTTCCGCGACAGCGCCTATCTCGAAGCGGCTCGCGGTTTCCCGGGGACACGGGTCACCGATCACCGCGCAACCTTCCGCGGACTCCTCCGCCTCGACCATCTGTTCTTCCGCCTTGACGACGGGTGGTCCGCCGCGTTCACCCGCGCGGAAGAAAACTACGGGTCCGATCACTACCCCCTGATCGGCACGATCTCCTTCGGCTCGTAAAC
>JACCXG010000331.1 GCA_013697225.1 Acidobacteriota bacterium | reverse complement strand
GTGCTCGAGCGACGCCGCGAACTGGCCCTCCTGCGGGCCGTCGGCTACAACGCGCGCCACGTCACGGTCATGATCCTTGCGGAGACCGGCTTTCTTCTCGCCTCCGGGCTGCTTGCGGGCGCCGGTTGTGCGCTCATTGCGATTGCGCCCGCGCTCATCGCGCGCGGCGGCGCCGCCCCGGGCGCCGGACTTGGGCTGCTGCTTCTCGGCGTGATTCTCGCGGGGGTGCTCTCGGCGGTGGCCGCCACACGCGCTGCGCTGAGTGGCGGGCTCCTGCAGGCGCTCCGCGCGGACTAGCAGCGCGCCCCTTGCTCTCGCCGCGTCAGCTCATGAAACCATCGCAACTCGCCTCTCAGCTCCCGGCCTGGAGTCATCAGGCAGGAGCAGCGTGGCATAGGATAAAGCGGTGAGTGTTCTCGAAGAGCGTGCGGAGGAGATCGGGCGTGCCATCGAAAGGCGCGACTGGGGGGCGGTCCGCGAGGGGCTTCGCGGCGCGGCGGGCCCGGAAATCGGATCCTTCCTGCTCGAGCTGCCCAAGCCGGATCGCGTGCTTCTGTTCCGCGCGCTCCCACGCGAGCTCGCCGCGGACTCGTTCGCGGAGCTCGAACCGGACGACAAGGACACGCTGCTCCGCGCGCTGACAGACGACGAGACACGGCAGCTGCTTGCATCCCTGCCTCCCGACGACCGCACCCTCCTGCTGTCGGAACTGCCGGGCGGAGTGGTCCAGCGCGCGCTGACGCTCCTCAGCCCTCAGGATCTTGCCGAAGCCCGCCAGCTCCTCGGCTACCCGGAAGACAGCGTCGGACGTCTGATGACGCCGGACTACGTCGCCGTGCGGCCCGACTGGACCATCGCGCGGGTGCTGCAGCACATCCGCGCCTTCGGCCGCGACAAGGAGACGATCAACCGCATCTACGTCGTGGATTCCCGCTGGCACCTGCTCGACGACATCGAACTGCGGCGGGTCATCCTCTCCGACCCGGCGGTGGTGATCAGCGACATCATGGATGGTTCCTTCGTGGCGCTCCCTGTGTCGGCCGATCGTGAAGAGGCCGTGCAGGTCATCCAGCGGCACGACCTCGATGCCGTCCCCGTCATCGATTCCACGGGCGTGCTCGTCGGTATCCTCACCGTCGACGATGTGCTGGACGTGGCGCAGCAGGAGGCAACCGAGGACTTCCACAAGGCCGGGTCGGTGGGACCGATCTTCACCAACATCCGCCACGCGAGCGTCGGCTTCCTGTTCCGCAGGCGGATCGGCTGGCTCGTCGTGCTGGTCTTCGTGAACATCTTCTCGGGAGCGGGCATCGCCTACTTCGAAGACACGATTGCTGCAACGGTGTCGCTCGTCGTGTTCCTCCCGCTGCTCATCGCAAGCGCCGGTAACGCGGGGGCCCAGGCCGCCACCCTGGTGGTGCGCGCGATGGCCACGGGCGACGTGGGGCTGCGGGACTGGTTCGAGCTGTTGTCCAAGGAGCTGCTGGTGGCCTCCGCGCTGGGCGGCGTGATGGCGCTCGCAGTCTCCAGCCTGGGCCTGTATCGAGGCGGCAGCGAGGTGGCGGTGGTCGTCTCGGTCACCATGGTGATCGTGGTCGTGGTGGGGAGCCTGATCGGGCTGTCGCTCCCGTTTCTGCTCGACCGCTTCAAGCTGGACCCGGCGACGGCCAGCACGCCGCTCGTCACCTCCATCGCTGACATTGCCGGCGTGCTGATCTACTTCTCGATCGCGAGCTGGTACCTGCCAGGCTGATGGCTGATGCACGGTGCTAACGCCTTGGGTCTGAATGAATGAAGGCCGGAGCGAAGATCCTGATCGGACTCGCCCTTCTGGCGGCGTTCGGGTTTCTGTTCATCCGATCGCTGCAGACGTCCCGGTCCGCGTCGTACACGGTCGAGGGGGCCCGGCTGCAGGAGTGGTCCCTGGCTCTCGAACCGGCGTCGAGTCCGACGGCGCCGCTCCTCGTTCTTCGAGGCCCGATGGAACTCGTCAGCGGGCTCTTCCGGCAGGTCTTCACGCGCGCCATGGAGTCCCTCGTCACCCCGGGAACAGCGGCCATACCGGTCGTGCTGAAGGGGGAGTTCGACGAGAGCCTCTCGGGGGTGATGACGGAGGAGTCGCTCCTGTTCAGTGCACGCGAGTCAGGGCTCGAAACGGCAGCCGTCGAACCGCGGTGCCTCGCGCACCGGCGAATAAGCCAGCCCGGGGGCACCCGGCAGGTGTATGTGGCGGTCTTCGATTCACCGGAGTTCGTCCGGTTCCGTCAGGCGCTCGCGGAGCGTGCCGGGCGGGCGGGGAAAGGGGGAACCGCATTCGACGCGGCGGCGCTTTCTCCCGTGATGTTCGTCGCGGGGGCTGACGGGGCCTTTCATCGATGGCTGCCGCTGCGAGTGGAGACCGATGCGGACTGCGTCGCCCCCCTGGAGCGCGAGTGAACGGAAATCGGGGAGACAGCCGCGGCGGGGCACGGCGTGCTATGTTCTCGGCTGGTCGCTTGACGAAGCGGAGGAACATGACAGCAATCGTGCAGTGGCTGGTCCCTGCCGGCGTGCTCTGCGCCGGGATCGGATTGATGGCCACCAAGTCTCTCGAACCGGCGGCTCAGGCGCCGGGGCCGATAACGAAATCGGAGTTCATCTACGAATCGGCTCCCTTTCCCAGCGCCCACGCGTCAACGATCGTGGAGACGAAGGGGGAGCTCGTCGCCGCCTGGTTCGGCGGTACCCAGGAAGGGGCCAAGGACGTCGGAATCTGGCTCTCCCGCCACGCGAACGGGGCCTGGAGCGCACCGGTGGAGGTGGCGACCGGAACGCAGCCGGATGGCACGCGCCACCCGTGCTGGAACCCGGTGCTCTTCGAGCTTTTGGACGGCGAGCTGACCCTCTTCTACAAGGTGGGCCCCAGCCCACAGACGTGGTGGGGAATGTTCAGGACCTCGCGAGATGGCGGACGCTCGTGGAGCGAAGAGCGCCGCCTGCCGGAGGGCGTTCTCGGCCCGATCAAGAACAAGCCGGTGCGGCTGTCGGACTCGACCATTATCAGCCCCGCGAGCAGCGAGACCGACGAGCGCCCGAGCAAGTGGCGCGTCCACTTCGAGCGCAGCACCGACGCCGGGCGCACATGGACGATCGTCAAGCCGCCCGAGCCTGCCGGGGAAGAGATTCACGCCATCCAGCCGAGCATCCTCGTGCATTCCGGCGGAAGGCTTCAGGCGCTCGGGCGCAGCCGTTCCGGACGGATCTTCGAGACGTGGTCGAACGACGCCGGCCAGACATGGACCGCCACGGCGCTGACGGCCCTGCCAAACTCCAGCACGGGGACGGACGCGCAGACGCTTCGCGACGGACGACACCTGCTCGTCTACAACCACACGCCGAAGGGGCGCACGCCGCTGAACGTCGCGATCTC
>JACCXG010000310.1 GCA_013697225.1 Acidobacteriota bacterium | reverse complement strand
TTCCACGGGCCGCCCGCGGCGCCGGAGCACTCGCGAGGGCACTGGCCGCAAGCGGGATCATCCCGCCTGGTCCTGACGACAGGACGAGTGCGCCAATGCAGGCGTACGCCGCGGCACTCGAACTCCTGAATCCTTTGCGCTTCATCTCTGGTCTCCTGCTGGGCATGACGAACACCGCTCTGCCGGAGGCAGAGCCGGGTATCACGTCAATTTGAAGTGTGCCCTGCTAGGGCAAACTCCGGACCAGCCGGGAGAGTCCGCAGCGAGGACGGGGATGTGATTCGAAGAGACGTCAGGAGATGGCAGCTGGCGCCCCGGCCGGCGGTTCGCTGCGGAAGAACTCACGCACGTCCGCAGGATGGGTTCCGACAGTAATTTTCGGCGTCCATGCTGCCGTCAGCCGTCCTCCGGTGCACGTGCGGCAAGGTCCCCGCCTCTGCTGACGGAGTGGGGCTGCGGGCTTACATTCCTGATGGCGCCGTTCTGCACCTGGCCGGGTCGAGATCCCGGATCCGTAAGCCCTATGACAATTCTGTCCAGGGAACCGCCGACCTCCGGCTATGGTAAGTGGCTGCGCTCGAAGGCCTGCATGATCGTCGCGTATCTGATGAGCATCCCCGGCACCTCCCAGTCCGGCAGCGCGCCGTCCCGGAAATAGCGGAGGTAATCCGCTGTGACCGCCGCGAACTGCGCCTCGTGGCCGATCGCATAGTGCCCCGGGACCGACAGGGCCGTATGGCGGCCCTCCCGGCGGGCGGCCACACCCGGATAGCGGTCCTGCAGCGACGTCACCGCCGCCTCGAGCGCCCCCTCGTGTTCGGTTGGAGAAACCGACGTTGCCCGCTCGACGTACAGAACCGGCTTGAACTGCTGCTCGCGACCCTGACGGATCACCAGGTGTGCGCGCGTGCCGCGCATCGTCGAGAAGTGCGTGTCTCCGCCTCCCGGCGGAGCTTCGTAGTCCCACGCCACCGACACGCGGGCATGGACATGGCGCAGGAGGTACGTGAAAGCGCCATTCGCGTACACGTTCAGCACACCGTCCTGCACGCCGCGGTGCAGATAGTCGGGGAAGGTCGCCGCGCCCGTCACCCTCGTGAACTGCTCGCGGGTGACCGGGGTGGTCCATCGGCGGGCACTCAGCACTTTGGCGTCGGCTGGATCAAGCCGCTCGCCTGGAAACAGCGCCCACTGAATCAGATCCACGAGGTGAGTCGTGACATCGACGATGCCCTCCCCCTGCTGCTCTACGTCGAAGAACCACTGGGGGCGCACGAGCGGCGCGCCGGCAACCGTCTTCGAGAAGCAATGGACGCTCTCCTTCGTGATCGAGGGTTCGTCCGGCGTACCGGGCTCGAGCCGGCCGAACAGATCAGCCCTTCGCGAGAGCTCACGCTGGAGGATCGTCGTGATCTCATGACGCTCGGTCATGATGTCGTAGAGAAGCACGCCGTTCGCCTTCGCCATGCGGAAAGCATCTTCGAGCCTCGGGAGATCTTCGGGCGTGCGTGCCATCGGCTTGTCGGCCAGCACGTTGAAGCCGCCCTCGATCGAGCGGACGATGTACTCCGTCTTGCGGGCGTTGTTCCCTGAAATGACCACGATGTCGCCGGCACGGTCCGCGAGCATGCGCTCGAGGAAATCAGGGCCGCTGTAGACGCGCAGGTCCCAGCACGTCGGATCATCGGCGCGCCTGTTGAAGCTCTCCACACGGCGCAGGTAGTCCTCGAGCTCGGGCCCATCCGGAGCATAGACGTGGACCACCGGGCTGATATCCGGATGCATGAACTTCTGTACGAGGGCCGCGTGGAAGTGCCCCGGGGCGAGCGTGACCAGGCGAAAGGGGGGGCCATGTACCGTCATCAGGGTGCGACAGCCGGGCGCCCGGCAAGCAGGCGGCCTGCCCCGTAGGGAGCCCGTTCGGGCCTCGAGAGCATCGCCTGCGCCTCCGGGTCGTCCACGAAACGCTCGGCCTGCGAGTCCCACGCGAGCGGCCGCTGAAGCTTCATGGCAATCCAGCTCAGTATGCACGCCGTGTTGCTGCGGTGCGCCACCGGCGCGGGAGCGAGCGGCGTCTGCCGCGACCGCACGCATTCGAGCCAGTTCCGATGATGTGACGTGCTGTGTGGCAGCTCCACGCGCACTCCCGCGGGGTCGAGAAGGCGCGGGTCGCTCGCCTCGAGCGGCTGGAGCGCGCCCGGCTTGTCAGAGACCGGGTCGCTGGCCGTCTGCGCCTGTGCGTCACGGGATACGAAAATCCACCCCTCGTCGCCGATGAACCGGATGCCGTTCGGAAACCTGTCCGACACGGTCATGCGGATGTCGCCCGGGTAGGTGAGCTCGACGTGATAGGCGCCGTGCACGTTCCAGATGCGGTCCGAGGGGGGGAACTC
>JACCXG010000013.1 GCA_013697225.1 Acidobacteriota bacterium | reverse complement strand
ATGTTGTGCTGGTCGGGCTCGTGGGGCGTCTGTTCGACAGGCGCCGCGAAAACCTCGCGACCGTGGCGTCGAGCTCGCGTTGACATCCACCTCGCAGGAGCGGCAACACATTCCTGGCGCACGTTTCGCCCGCTGAAGCTCCGGCCCGGAAGCCATGCGCCTGCCCGGCGCCGTTGCGATACCCCTGCTACTCCAGTATCACAGCCGTAGTGGAAGCCAGACACCACTTGCAGGGGACGCATAGGTCCCCCACTGCACACAAAGGGTGCAAACGATACAGCTTCAGCCAGAGAACTCCAGAAACCTGCCAAATTATTGAGTTTGTGAAGTTTTCTTATCTGGCATAGCGATTGCTAAAAAAACAATGTCGGGTCGAAACGTTGGCCTGGCAGTCGCTCTGGCATTCCGCCGGGAGCACCCGCCCCGCCTCAACGCCCTGCCTCATGGAGCAGGGAGAGTCTTCGGACCTCCCTGTCCTGTCATCTTCCCTCACAGTTACAACCTTGGCGCCGGTGCCGCGGGGATCTCTTCGGGTCTGCGCCGGCGGATTCTGGCGTTGGCCGCCGTTACCTCGGCACCGTACAGGAAGATGACAGCCGAGATATAAATCCACAGCAGGAACACGATGACGGCAGCTATGGACCCATGGATCGCCTCGAGCCTGCTCGTGTCGCGGACGTACCAGGAGAACCCGGCGAAGGCGCCGCGCCAGAGCAACCCTGTCAACACGGCGCCTACCCAGACGTCCCGGAAGCGCACCTTCGCGTTCGGTACGAAATAGAACACCAGCCCTACCACCAGGATGAAAGCCAGGGTGCCGGCAAATCGTGCCGCGAGCGTCTGCAGGTAGATCAGGCCCGGGGCGCGGAGCAGCACTCCGGCAAACCACGTGGACTCCACAACGTTGATCAGGCTCACCAGGATCAGCGTTGCGACGAGCAACAGGCTAGACATGACGAGCATGACGAACGAGATCATCTTGTGCTTGAAGTAGCTGGGCTGCTTCTCGACGCCCCACGCGTGATTGACGGCCGAGGTGATGGCGCCGAACACACCCATTGCCGCCCACACCATCAGGATGCTGCCAGCCACGCCGAGTTGCAGCCGCGACTGCTGCAGCAGGTCCAGCTGTGAACGAACGAAGTCGAACTGCCTGGGGAAATAACTGAGGACGAAGCGCAGCACCGCATCGCGGTCGGCTTCGCTGCTCGTCACGTTTCCGACGATCGACAGGAGGAGCAGCAGGAAGGGAAACAGCGACAGAAGCGCGTAGTAGGCAATCGAGGCGGCGAACGTCAGGTCGTCGCTGCCGTAGGTCCCGTTGAGGCCACGCCAGACGGCAAGGCCGGTGAGGCGAATTTCAGCCCGCGCCCGCTGGAGACTTCTTGCAAGGAAAGACGACGCACGTCCCGGGTGCTGAGAGCCCCGTGGGGGCGGCGCACTCACCCGCCGATCATATCCTCTCTTCCGGCGTGGTCCGGCCGTCTGCCGGCGTCGAGGCGCCTGCCGACGCGCCGCTCTCTGCCCAGGCCTGCCGGGCCTGCACCATCAGCCAGGGGCCTGCAGCGGCAATAGCCGTTCGCCCCGCGCTGAACACCGTCCGCCGCAGTCGGGGATCCCGGAGGATGAAATACGCGGCACCGGCGAGGGCTGCGCCGAGCAGAGCGTTGGCAACGGTCTCGGCTTGTTCCTGCGTCATGGAGCTGTGCCTCGGCGAGAGAGAGAGCGGTCAGCTACCAGCAGGTCGGCTGCTGATAGCTGACGCGGGTTGAGTCCGGTTCAGCCGCGGTTCTCGGACCCGAAGCCCGACGAACCGGAGCCTCCGGACCCGAAGCCGGATGTGCCGGTCCCCCCCATGTTGCCCATACCGCTGCTCCCCGTGCTGCCCCCTTCGGAGAACTCCTCGACGTTGGTCTTGGCGCGGTCGTAGGCTTCGCGGCCGCGATCGACCATCTGGCTGACTTTGTCGGTCGCCTGCGAGTAGGCGTCAGTGGCGGTAGAGCGGAGCCTTCCGGTCTGCTCCGTCAACTGGTTCCTGAGCTCGAACCCGGTCTTCGGCGCGAACAACATTCCCAGCCCTGCCCCGAGCACCGTGCCCGCGAGCAGACCCATGAGGAATGATCCGCCACCGTCTTCCCGCTCGAACCGATCGTATTCGTATGCCATGCAACCTCCTGTTGTAAACGCCGTCGGCCAATCCCCCTGGTGGTCGCTACAGCCGTCCCGCGGCCGTGGCGGGAGGCTCCGGCCGGTGATCCGTGTGCAGCAGCGAGACGACTGCCGCACGCACACCGCGCACCACGCCGGCCGCGTAGTTCACCTTGTCTCGTACGGTGCTCTTCATCTTCTCGGCCGTTTCGTCGACACGCCCCATCGTACCGCTGATGGCATGATCCACCCGCTCGGTCTGCTGGCTCACGCGCGCGCTGACCGACTTCACGTCTCCGAGGATCGCGTCCACCTTCTCACGAAGCGGCGCAATCTGCCTCGCCTCGAGGTCATTCACGAGCTGCATCACCCGGCGATACATCAGGAAGCCGCCGACGCCGATCCCGATGAGCAGCAACGCTTCCAGGATGCTGACGACCGCCATGATCCAGAGCGGCACATTGATCGAACCCAGGTTTCCGTCCATTGATCCCCCTAAGCCGACCAGCGACCCTGCGGCTGCCCGCCGCCACCGGCCATGTCGCTGAGCGATCGCCAGCCCTCGTTCGCGGCGTTCCGCGCCTTGTCCACGGTGCCCCGCATGCGGGTGAGCTCGTTCATGAAGTCGTCGAGTCGCGGCTCGATCTGGTCACGAACGCGGCGCCCCCCCTCGGTCATGTACAGCCAGCCCCCAACTCCCCCGACGACGGCGCCCATCAGGGTTGCCATCAGCACTCGCGATCGCTCGTCCACGTAACGCCTCCTTCAAAATGGCGGGGCCGCAGGGCCCCAATCCTCAGCCGTTTTTGTTTCAAGGGCCGTGCCACGCACGCCAATCGCCGGGCGGCTCTACAGCGCCGCTGTCGGCACGAACACCGCCAGCCCGATACCGTCCCACGTGTTTCCCGTGGGACTCTCCTCGGCTCGCGCCCCCATCGGCATCGTGGTGACGTAGCTCGGGTCGAGTTTGAACTTGCCGACCAGGTAGTCACGCACGAGCGCGGCCCGGGCCGTGCTGATGAGATAGCGTTCGTCGGCGGTGACTTCCTGCGCGTATCCTTCCACAACAAAGGGGTTGCGCTCGATGTATTCGAGAAACTGGGACATGGCGGAATCGAGCCTGGCCATTCCGCCGGCGCTCAGCCGCTCCCCTCCTTTGGCGTCGCGCTCGAACAGATGATCGGCCGCCACCCAGATTCTGAGCGCCTTGCGGCCGCGCGTGGCGAGCGCCCCCTCCCGGTACTGGGCCACCGTGATTTCGTCGAGGTCGAAGAACCCGCGCCGTGCGAAGAAGCCGCGCAGGAGGAAGTTGCTCTTCAGCGCCTCGGTGGCCACCGCGAGGTTCGACATGGCCACACGCGCCGACTGCAGCGTCTGCTGCGCATCGGAGGTCATGCCCTTCATCTGCCCCCCCTCGCCGCGGAGATCCGCCAGGGCGTTGCGGGCCTGAAGCCCGGCATCGCGCAGGTGCGCGATCGCCTGTTCGGCATCCGCGACAATCGTCTTGACGCTGCCGTAGAGCGCCTCGTCGGTCATCAGTTTGCCGAGCGTGCCCCGTCCCTGCCGGACGTCATGCACCATGGCCGTCAGATCGACGGCAATCCGATCGGTCGAGACCAGGATCGTGTCCACTCTCCCGCCCACGTCCTGTATCAGCGCCAGCGCATCCTGCGTCGTTGCCGACAAGGCCGTGAGCGCTTCGTTCAGCCCGGCCTTGACGTCTACCAGCATGGCGTTCACCATCTGGATGGTGTCGGTCATCATCTCCATCACGTCGGCGATGTCGAACGGCTCCCGGCTGCGGATCGTCCCGAATTCCTCGACCTGCGGCGCCGAGTCGCTCCCGGTCTGAATCTGGATGAACTTGTTTCCGACGAGGCCGTCGGACTGGATGGAAGCGACCGAGTCCACCCGGATGAGGGGGTGCAGGTCGCTGCGGACGCGCAGCCTCACCCGGAAGCGCCCGGACGGCCCGGCGGGAACCAGGATTTCGTTCACCTCTCCGGCGTCCATACCGGCCACCCGCACTTTGGCACCGTTCGTAAGGGCGGCAATCTGGCCGAACTCCGCGTAGACGTGCAGCGTGTCGGCAAACAGCATTCGCCGATCGCCGATGAAGAACAGGCCCACGGCAAAGAGCAGCACTCCTCCGATGACGAAGGCTCCGACGACAGCGAGACGTTTTGATGCCATGGTTTCGAGCGATGCCTCCTTGTCAGCCGGCGTGCTGGGACGACATGAACGCACGCACGAGCTCGTGGTCGCTGTTCTGCAGTTCCTCCGGACTCCCGGATGCCACGATCCTCCCCTGATGGAGCATGACCAGCTCGTCCCCGAGCCGCTTCGCGCTGGGGATGTTGTGCGTCACGATCACCAGCGTGGTGCCGCCATTCCCCTTCAGCCCGAAGAGGAGGTCGTCGATCTCCCCCGCCGTCACCGGGTCCAGCCCGGCGCTCGGCTCGTCCACCAGCAGGATCGGAGGGTCCAGGGCCAGGGCGCGGGCGAGCCCCGCTCGCTTGCGCATGCCGCCGGAGAGGTCCGCGGGCATCTTGTCGTATTCCTGCCCGAGACCGACCGCCTCCAGCTTGGCAACGGCGCGGTCGCGAATCTCCGCGTCCGAGAGCCGCGTGTGCCGCCGCAGCGGAAACGCCACGTTCTCACCGACCGAGATCGAATCGAACAGCGCGGCGTTCTGAAACAGGAACCCGATTTTCCGGCGGACGCGCGACAACTCGACACCCCTCAGCGCGGTGATCTCATCACCTTCCACGAACACCCGCCCCTCATCCGGCTGGACGAGGCCGATGATGTGCTTCAGCGTCACGCTCTTTCCCGTTCCGCTCCGCCCGAGGATGATGAACGCACATCCGGGGAGCACGGCAAAGCTCACGGCGTCGAGCACGCGCAACGATCCGAAGCTCTTGGTCACCCCGTCGAGCCGCACCGCTGCCCTGGCCGGCACGTGCTCGCGCGCGGGGAGGACGGCCCCACCGGGCCGGGGGGAGCTCATCCTGCAGCCCCTGGAAACAGGAAAAAGATCAGTCTGACGAGCACCACGTTCGCCACGATGATGCCCACCGACGACATCACGACCGCCTGCGTCGATGCACGGCCCACCCCCTCCGTCCCCGACGACGTGGTGAACCCCAGATAGGACGAGATCGTCGCAATGATGAAGCCGAATACCATCGTCTTCAGCGTCGACGGCAGGTAGTCGGACACCGCAATCAACGAGAACGCCCTGGTGAAATACAACTGGAGGGACATGCCGGTCGCCGCTGCCTCGGCAAGGAAGCCGCCCAGCATGCCCGCGAAGTTCATCAAGGTGGTGAGGATCGGCAACGCAATGATGCAGGCCACCACGCGTGTCACGACCAGATAGCGGAACGAGTCGACGGCGCCCGCTTCCAGCGCGTCGATCTGCTCGGTGACCCGCATCGCCCCCAGCTCTGCCCCGATGCCGGCGCCGATCCGCCCCGACAGCAGGAGCCCGGCCGTCAACGGGCCGGTTTCCCGCACGAGCGCCATGGCGAGTCCGGCCGGGATCATCGCTTCGGCCCCGAACCGCTCGAGGGAGGCGCGCGTGTGCATGGACAGCACCACTCCCACAGCGAACCCGGACACGGCAATCAGAGGGGCCGACCGCGCCCCCAGCTCGTACACCTGCCGCACGGTCTCCTTGAACTCGTAAGGGGGAAGGACCGCCTCGCGTGCTGCGCGCATGGCGAAGACGGAGAGGTCACCCGTGGTGGAGAGGAGTGCGCCGGCCCTGTCGAGCATAAAGAACCGATGGAGTTGATACGGCTGGCCCGTCGAAGACCAGCAGGGAGAAGAACCGGGCGGCTACGCCGGAACGATGCGGCGCCCGAGCTTCCCGCCGTCCTGGATGTCGTGCTTCTTCATCTTGCTATACAACGTGGGGCGATAGAGCCCGAGGATCTGCGCCGCCTCCTGCTTGTTCCAGTTCGTGCGCTGGAGCGTCTGCAGGATGGCCATCTTCTCGATCTCGGCCAGCGTGCGGTGCGGTGGAATCACGAACTCCACCGTGGTCGAACTCTCGGTGCGGAGCGACTCCGGAAGATCGTTGACCGTGATCTCTGTGCCCTTGGCCACCAGGACGCCGCGCTCGATGACGTTTTCCAGCTCGCGGACGTTGCCCGGCCACCGGTGACGGATCAGAACGTGATAGGCAGCCGGCGCGATGGACCTGACGTTCCGCTGGTGCCGCTGCCGGTACTTCTCGAGGAAGTGCTCGCAGAGGAGCGGGATGTCCTCGGTGCGCTCGCGAAGCGGCGAGACGCGCAGCGTGATCGTGTTGATCCGGAAGTAGAGGTCTTCCCGCAGCTTCCCGTCACGCAGCGCGGCATCGAGATCGATGTTCGTCGCGCAGATCAGGCGGAAATCCACCCGCACGATCCGGTCGCTGCCGATCGGCCGGTACTCGCGCTCCTGCAGCACGCGCAGGAGCTTGGTCTGCAGATAGGGAGGCATTTCGCCGATCTCGTCGAGCAGCAGGGACCCCCCTTCGGCCATCTCGAAGAGCCCTTCCTTGTCGGTCTGTGCGCCGGTGAACGCCCCCTTCTTGTAGCCGAACAGCTCCGACTCGATCAAATCCTTCGGGATGGCCGCGCAGTTGATCTTGATGAAGGGACCCTTTGCGCGCTTGCTGTTGTAGTGCAGCGCGTTGGCGATGAGCTCCTTGCCGGTGCCGTTCTCCCCCTGGATCAGGATGTTCGCGTCGCTTCCGGCCACACTCTCCACCAGCTCGAGCACCTCGTGCATCTTCTTGCTCTTGCCGATGATGTTGCCGAACCGGAACTGCCCCTCGAGCTTCTGCTTGAGCATCAGGTTCTCGCCCACGAGGTCGCGGCGCTCGATGGCTCGCTCCAGCTTGGCGAGCAGGGCGTCGGGCTCAATCGGCTTTTCGACGAACTCGAATGCTCCGGCCTTGACAGCCTCGACCGCTTTCGGGACGGTGCCGTGCCCGGTGATGACGATGACCTCGGTGTCCCCGTGCGTCTGCTTGAACTTCCGCAGCAACTCGAGTCCGTCCGCATCCGGCAGCATCATGTCGGTGACCACGACGTCGGGCTTCCACGTCTTGAAGATCTCCTCGCCGCGGGTGCCGATCATCGCGGTACGCACCTCATAGCCCTCGTGCTCGAGGAGGATCTTCAGCCACTCGATCATGGCGGGCTCGTCGTCTATCGCGAGCACCCGGCTCTTCTTCTTCGACATAGCAGGGATGGTACTCATACAGGCGGAACGATACACTCTCAGGCAACATCGACGCAAGAAGTATACAGATCCCGTTGTTGATGTCCGGATATCGACGTTTGTCCGCCGCTGATACATTACATAACCGTAATCGCCCCACCCATCTCCAGCGAGCGATATAATCCGCGACCAGCCCACGCGTGCTCTCATGGACGTCATCGATTCCCACATCGACACCAGCTCCGAAGGCTTTCGACGCAATAGCGAGGCGATGACCAGCGCCTTGGCTGAGCTTCGGAGCCGGACGGCAGTCGTGCGGCAGGGCGGCGGACCAGGGTACGTACAGCGGCACCGGGATCAGGGCAAACTGCCCGTCCGCGAACGGCTCGAGAAGCTCCTGGATCCGGACTCCCCCTTTCTGGAGCTCTCCCCGCTCGCCGGCTGGGACCTCTATGAGAATGAAGCCCCCGGAGGCGGCATAGTGACCGGCATCGGCCGGGTCTCAGGCCGGGAGGTGCTCCTTGTAGCGAACGACGCGACCGTCAAGGGGGGCACCTATTACCCGATTACCGTCAAGAAACACCTTCGCGCCCAGCAGGTCGCTCTGGAGAACCGGCTGCCGTGCCTCTACCTGGTGGACTCGGGCGGCGCCTTCCTTCCGCTCCAGGCGGAGGTCTTTCCCGACAGAGAGCACTTCGGGCGCATCTTCTACAACCAGGCTCGCATGTCGGCCGAGCGGATTCCGCAGATTGCCGTGGTGATGGGCTCCTGCACGGCCGGCGGCGCCTACGTGCCCGCCATGTCGGACGAGACCATCATCGTCCGGGGGACCGGGACGATTTTCCTTGGCGGCCCTCCGCTCGTTCGTGCGGCAACGGGCGAGGAAGTCACGGCGGAAGAACTTGGCGGCGCGGACGTTCACACCCGGCTCTCGGGAGTTGCCGATTACTTGGCCGAAGACGACGAGCACGCGCTGCACCTGGCGCGAACCATCGTGAGCACCCTCCCGGCGGGCAAAATCCTCCCGTCCGATGTTGCCGCGCCCGAGGATCCGGCCTACGACCCGGCGGAGATCTACGGGATCGTGAACGCCGATACCCGCAAGGCATACGACGTGCGTGAGGTGATCGCCCGGCTCGTGGACGGCTCACGATTCGACGAGTTCAAGGCACGCTACGGCACCACGCTCGTCACGGGCTTCGCACGCCTGCACGGCTTCCTCGTGGGCCTCGTCGCCAACAACGGCGTGCTGTTCTCCGAGTCGGCCCTCAAGGCAACCCACTTCATCGAGCTGTGCGGACTTCGCGGCGTTCCGCTCGTGTTCCTGCAGAACATCACCGGGTTCATGGTCGGCCGTGAGTACGAGCGGGGAGGCATTGCGAAGGACGGCGCCAAGATGGTCCACGCTGTGTCGAACTGTGGCGTGCCCCGCTTCACCGTTATTGTTGGAGGCTCGTTCGGTGCGGGGAACTACGGAATGTGCGGCCGTGCCTTCGAACCGCGATTTCTCTGGATGTGGCCGAACGCCCGGATTTCGGTCATGGGAGGGGAACAGGCTGCCGGCGTGCTGACCACGGTCAAGCGCGAGCAGCTCGGTCGAGCGGGGCGCGAGCTGTCGGCTGAGGAAGAGGCTTCGATCCGCGGGCCAATCCTGGAGAAGTACGAACGTGAAGGCTCCCCCTACTACTCCACCGCCCGCCTGTGGGACGACGGGATCCTGGACCCGGCGGCGACACGTCAGGCGTTGGCGCTGGGCCTGTCGGCAGCGTTCAACGCGCCGGTCGACACCGCGCGCTTCGGCATCTTCCGCATGTAAGCACGATGGGCGCCCGCACCCCGGCCAACTCGTGACACCCTCATGCCCCCGCTGCTGATCACGGCCACCGGGCCCGTCGTCACCGTCACCCTGGACCGTCCGGACGTCCGGAATGCCTTCGATGAAGCGCTCGTCGCCGAGCTGACCGCCTGGGCCCGAAGCCCCATACCATCGGGCGCCCGCGTGGCGGTGCTGCGGGGCGCCGGAAGGGCGTTCTGCGCCGGTGCCGACCTGGCGTGGATGTCGCGCATGGTCAGTTATTCCCACGCCGACAACGTGCGGGACGCCAGCGCCATGGCGGCGATGTTCGAGGCGCTCGACACACTGCCCCTTCCGCTGATCGGGCGCGTCCACGGGGCGGCGCTTGGCGGCGGCGCGGGCCTTGCCGCGATATGCGACATCGTCGTCGCCGCAGACGACGCCGTGTTCGGGTTCACGGAGGCCAAGCTGGGGATCGTCCCGGCGGTGATCGCGCCGTACTGCGTCGCGAAAATTGGCACGTCGGCAGTGCGGGAGCTGTTCCTCACGGCCGCACGGTTCTCGGCGGCGCGCGCGCGGGAGGTCGGGCTCGTCCACGCGGTCGCGCCCGAAGCGGGACTCGACGCCGCTGTGGACGCCTTCGTGCAGGAGTTGATGACCTCCGGCCCGGAAGCTGTTGTTGCGGCAAAGCGCCTGATCAGGGACGTGGCAGGGCAGCCGGCGGCTCACGTGGGGGCCCTCACCGCCGAGACCGTCGCCGCCCGCCGGGTATCAGCGGAGGGCCAGCATGGGATGCGTGCGTTCCTCGAGAAGAGGCGCGCCCCCTGGGCCGGAGACGAATGAAGCGGGTACTCGTCGCCAATCGCGGAGAGATTGCGGTCCGGGTGATTCGCGCCTGCCGGGAGGCCGGGCTCGAGAGCGTGGCCGTCTATTCGGACCTCGATGCTGGCGCCCTGCACACTCGTCTGGCCGATCACCGGGTGCGGATTGGCCCTGCGCCTCCGTCCGAGAGTTATCTGAACATTGCGGCGCTCGTCGAGGCGGGCCGCACGAGCGGGGCGGACGCGGTGCATCCCGGGTACGGCTTCCTCTCGGAGCGGGCAGCATTCGCGCGGGCCTGCGAGGAGGCTGGCCTGGTGTTCATCGGCCCTCCGGCCGACGTCATCGACCAGATGGGCTCGAAGATCGCCGCGCGGGCGCTGATGCAGCGGGCGGGGGTGCCAGTCGTGCCGGGCGCGACGCCGGAGGATCAGACCGACACCGGGATTCAGGCGGCCGCAGAGGGAATTGGCTATCCCGTTCTGATCAAGGCATCGGCCGGGGGCGGGGGCAAGGGGATGCGCGTCGTGCGATCCGGCGCCCAAGCGCTCGAGGCGATTCCGTCGGCTCGCCGGGAAGCGATCGCTGCGTTCGGCGACGGGACCCTCTACGTCGAGCGGCTCATCGAACGTGCACGCCACGTCGAGGTCCAGATCTTCGGGGATGCACACGGCAACGTCGTCCACCTGTTCGAGCGCGAGTGCTCGCTCCAGCGGCGTCACCAGAAGATCATGGAGGAGAGCCCGTCTGCAGCGGTGACCGCTGCCGTGCGCGAGCGCATGGGTGAGGCCGCGGTGGCCGCGGCAACGGCGACCGGCTACCGGAACGCCGGCACCATCGAGTTCCTTTTCGAAGGCGAAGGGGATACCGCACGCTTTTATTTCCTCGAGATGAACACACGCCTGCAGGTGGAGCATCCTGTAACGGAAGGGGTGGCCGGTGTCGATCTCGTCCAGGCGCAGCTGTTGGTGGCAGCGGGCGGCCGCCTGCCGTGGCAGCAGCGGTCGCTCGTCCAGCGGGGACACGCAATCGAATGCCGCGTCTACGCGGAGGACCCCTGCCGCGACTTCCTTCCGCAGGCCGGTCCTCTGGCGATCTACCGGGAGCCGTCAGGCCCGGGGATTCGCGTTGACTCGGGGGTGGTCGAGGGGGACGTCGTGGGCGTCAGCTACGACCCGCTCCTCGCGAAGGTCACCGTGTGTGCCGAAGCACGCGGAGCCGCACTCGATCGCGCCGCGGCCGCCCTCCGGGCCTTTCCCATCCTTGGAATTCACACCAACATTCCTTTCCTGATTGCGCTTCTCGACGATCCCCGGGTGCGGCAGGGGTCCACGCACACCGGATTCGTGGATGCACACCTGGAACAGCTCGTCCATCGCACCCGGCCGCCCGCCGAAGCGATTGCCGCCGCCGCATCCCTGCAGCCGCGTCGAGATCCCCAATTCGAAGGGACTCGCAGGACGATGGGGATTGATCCGTGGTCCACGCCAGGCAGGTGGGGACGCTGAGCATGCCCGGCGAACGGCTGACACTGCTCGACGAGTTCGGCACAGCTCACCAGGTCTCCCCTGCCGCGGACGGAACCTTGCGTGTGGGGGAGGCGGCGGTCCGAATCCATCGGGCCGGCGATGGAAGCCTGCTCATCGAGGGAGCCCGCAATCTCCCCGCGTGGGGGGCTGTCGTTGGTTCCACTCGATGGGTGTTCCTCGACGGACGGGTCTTCACCTTTGAAGCGGACAGACCTCAGGGGCGTCGCGCGGGCAGCGCGGCAGATGCCGGCCCGCTCACCGCACCGATGCCCGCCACCGTCAGGACGGTTACCGTGGCTCGCGGAGACACCGTCCGGCGGGGCGACGTGCTGGTCGTTCTCGAGGCCATGAAGATGGAGCTGCCCGTGCGCGCCGCGGCCGACGGGGTGGTGTCGGCCATTCACTGCCGCGAAGGAGAGATGGTGCAATCGGGGCAGGAGCTGATCGAGGTGACCGCGAGTCCTGGCCTCAGCTCCCGGCCGCAGTCGCAGCGCGGTAGTAACGGGACGGAAGCGGATGACCGATCCGGGGCTCCATGAACCGGGAAGCCTCGAGCAGAGCGCCGAGATCCACGCCGCTCTCGATGCCCAGCCCGTCGAGCATGTAGACCAGGTCCTCCGTGGCGAGATTGCCCGTGGCCCCCGGCGCATACGGGCAGCCGCCGAGACCACCGGCTGAGGCATCGTATGTGGCGACCCCGTGGTGCAGCGCGGAGAGCACGCTGGCGAGCGCCGTTCCGCGCGTGTCGTGAAGATGGAGCGCAATTGCCTGGAGCGGAACTCGGGACAGCACGGCTTCGATTACCGCCGGCATCTGACCCGGATGGGCCACACCGATGGTGTCGCTGATCGCGATCTCAAAGGCCCCCATGTCCAGGAGGGCCCCAGCAACGTCCGCCACACGGGACGGGGCGATCGTCCCCTCGAAGGGGCACCCGAAGGCCGTGGACACATACCCTCGCACGCGCATGTCGAGTTCACGCGCCCGCGTGCAGACGCGGCGGTAGGTCTCGAGCGATTCTGCGATGGACTGGTTGATGTTCTTCCTGCTGAAGGCCTCAGAGGCCGCGGCGAAGATCGCGACGTCGCTCAACCCGGCCGCGTGAGCGCGCTCGAGGCCGGTCTCGTTTGGAACGAGCGCTGGATACCGTGTCCCGGAGCGGCGCGTAATGCCCTGGCAGACCTCCGCAGCGTCGGCCATCTGCGGCACCCATCTGGGACTCACGAAGGCCGCAACCTCGATGACCGGAAGGCCGGCGGCAGACAGCAGGTCGATGAATCGAACCTTGTCCTGGTGCGGGAGCCGCAGCGGCTCGTTCTGAAGGCCGTCGCGCGGCCCGACTTCGACGATCGTGACCGCGGCCGGCAGCACGTCCGGATCATCTCACGGAGGGGCCGGCCGGCATCAGATCGCCTGCCGCTCCCCCATCCACGCCGCGAGCCTGTCGTCGCTCCAGCAGTTGATCACCCGATCCGCCGGAACACCCGCGAGGCGTGCATGGGCGATGGCAAAATCCGTGAATCGCAGCTCGCCGATCGAATGCGCGTCGCTGTCCAGCGCGAAGAGGCAGCCGGCGTCGAGCGCCTGGGCCGCCAGCACAGCGTCGATATCCTGACGGTGCCAGTTGCCATCGATTTCGACGGCGACGCCACGGGCGGCAGCCTCGGCAAACACGCGGGGCCAGTCCGCGGCCACGCCGGCGCGGCTGTTGTACATGCGTCCCTGGGGATGCCCGAGGATGGCGACACCCGGCTGGCGGACGGCCCCCAGCATCCGGGCAGTTTGATCTTCGGCGCGCCGCAGCAGCGAGTGAGGGGAGGCGACCACGAACTCGAACACCCGCCGTTGCTCGACGTCGAGATCGAGTGAACCATCGGCCAGGATGTTCGCCTCGATTCCCTTGAAGATCCGGAAGGTTCCGGCCTGCCGCGTGTTGACCCGATCGATCTCGCGATGCTGCCGCACGACGTCCGCCATGCTCATCCCGCCCGCGATCGGCAGCCCGTAGGAATGATCCGTGACACCCATGCACGAGTGCCCCCGTGCCATGCAGGCCCGCGCCATGACCTCCAAGTGCTCGCTGCCATCACTCCATGAGGAGTGCATCTGGAAGTCTCCGCGGAAGCTCTCTCTGGACACAACCCGTTCAGGGGCGGCCCGGGCCAGCGCCGACTCCATACCCCACTGACTGAGGAATCCGCTCCTGAGACCCCGGAGCGCGGCAATCCTGCCGGAGTGCCGCGAGGCCGCCACCGCCTTCTCGACTGTCGCGGAGCTGCCCCCTTCCACCAGTTCGGCAATGATCCGGGCGCTCGAGGGACCGATGAACGGAACCTCGCGCAGCGTCCCCGCCCTCATCAGGTCTGCCACCGGCAGCGGAAGCGCGACGACTGCCTTGGCCGCACGCTTGTAGCCGAGACTGGATCGCCCCTCCGGCTGGAGTGCCGCCATATCGTGGAGCAGCCCCGCCGCCTGCATATTGAGGTCGAGCATGGCCGCATGGGAGGGCGGGCTACCCCCCTTCCGCGGTCGGGCACTTCGTCGCTGGGCACCCAGGGTTACACCTCCACCCTTCGCCAGCCCTGTCTCCAACTCTCCGACACACAGAGGCTTACAACGGCAACACCGTGGCCCGGCACCGCGCTTGCACATCCACTGATGGGGTAGCGAACTCGCCGAACGAATCGGCAAAGCGAGGACTTGATGCAGAACGGGCTGGTGCTGGTCATCGTGGGGATGGCAGGGCTCACGCTTGGGTGTGCGAGTGCCCAGACGCGCGACGAAGTCAACACGCGGCTCGAGAAGACACTGACCGCGTCAGCCCGCCCGGCATACGTGACGAAGGACGCCGAAGGAAAGAAGCTCTGGGCGCTCACGAAACAATTCTACGAGGGTCGCGGCTACGAGCCCGCATGGCTCGACGGAACGAACCCCCGACCCCGGATGCGGGGGCTGCTTGCCGCACTGAGCGCGGCCGAAGACGAGGGGCTCGACCCCGAGCTCTACAACGTCAGCCTGCTTGTCGAACGGCGCGAGGAGGCCGATCGGGGCTTTATCATCAAGAAGGGATTCGATCCGGGTGAGGCGGGCACACTTGAAGTCTGGCTGACGTACCTCTACATGAAGTACGCCTCGGACCTTGCGGAGGGGCTCTCCGACCTGGCACGTGCGGATCCAAAGTGGCAGATCCGGCCTGCTCCCTTCAACCCGGTTGAACACCTGGCGACGGCGATCGAGGAGGACCGCGTCGAAAAAGCGTTGCTGTCCCTCAGGCCTGAGAATCCACAGTACGTGGCGCTGCGGAAAGCGCTTGCCACCTACCGGAAGCGGGCAGAAGAGGGAGGATGGCCGCAGGTTCCCGCCGGACTGCGCCTGAAGCCCGGTCAGAAGAGCCCTCACGTGAGGGCCCTGGCACTCCGCCTGGCAGCCTCAGGCGATTACTCCGGCCGGATCTCCGGAGGGGAAGGCCCCCAGCCGTACGACACGGACCTTCAGGAGGCGGTCAAGCGCTTCCAGCGCCGGCATGGCCTGGTGGAAGACGGCATCGTCGGGGCGCCGACCGCCGCGGAGCTGAACATCCCGATCGAGCGGCGGATCGAAGGGCTTCGACTGAACCTCGAACGCTGGCGGTGGTTGCCGAGAGAGCTTGGTGACACCTACGTGCTCGTGAACATCCCCGAGTACCGGCTCGAGGTCTGGGAGAAGGGCCGCGTGCCCCTCACGATGCGGGTCGTGGTCGGGAAGGAAGACACGCCGACTCCGATCTTCAACGATCGTATGTCGTACCTCGTGTTCAGCCCCTACTGGAACGTGCCGCCTGACATCGCCGCCGGAGAAACGCTCCCTGCACTTTTGAAGGACCCGGATTTTCTCGCGCGGAACGACATGGAAGTGCTCGACAAGGCCGGCAAGCCCGTCGATCCGCTGTCTATAGACATCGAGGATCCGACGAAGTACCGATTCCGGCAGCGCCCTGGCGCCGGGAACTCTCTCGGGCTGGTGAAGTTCATGTTCCCGAACCAGTACCACGTGTATCTCCACGACACGCCGGCGACCTCCCTGTTCGCGCGTGCCAGCCGCTCCTTCAGCCATGGTTGCGTTCGCGTGGAGGAGCCGATCGCGCTCGCCGAGTACCTGCTGCGGGATCAGCGGGAGTGGGACCGCCAGGAAATCGCGAAGGCGATGAGTGCCGGCGAGGAAAAGACGGTCAAGCTCCGGGAACCGGTGCCCGTGTACCTGGGATACTGGACGGCGCGCGTGGACGACGAT
>JACCXG010000194.1 GCA_013697225.1 Acidobacteriota bacterium | reverse complement strand
TGCTGCGGGCCGCGATTGCGGTAGGCGGAGGGGGCACCGGAAGAACAGGCAGCGACACCCGCGTGGACGGAGGACCTGGACGCCCTCCCCGCGTCACACCGCGCGCGACGTAGAGGCGGACGGGATGGGCCGGCGGTTTGGCAGCGGCTTCCGCCCCCTTGGCGGCGGCCGGATCTGCCGCCGCAGGCGTGCCATCCGGCCCGGATTCCGCAGCCGGCTTGCCCGTCCCTTCAGTCGCGTCTGCCGTGGGCTTCCCTCCGGTGGTGGCTGCCGTCGCGGGCTTTCCCGCAGTCGCAGGCTTTGCCGCAGGGGCGGGCTTGCCTGCAGTGGCATCTGCCGCCGGCTTCTCTCCCGCCGCGGGGTCCGCAGCAGGCGTGCCCGGCGGCGCGGCAGGGGCCGGCGCTTCCACGGCGGTCGCTGAAGGCAGCGGGGCCGGCGTCAGTACCTGCGCGGTGAGCGCTTCCTCGAACGTCACCGGCTCACCCGGCGCAGGCCGGGTGTCCCCTTCCGTGGGAGCCTCCCCCTCGACCGGGGCGGGCCGGACCTGGATCTGCCCGACGAGGTACGGCCTGGTCATCAGATCGCGATCGGGCGGCGGCGGAACACCCGGGCCGACGGTCACGGCAAAGATCTCGACGCGGTCGATCTCCACCGGCCCCGGCCCGTTGGCGTTGGCCGATGGCAGGACGAGCCGGACGCGGGCCCGATCCTCCACCCGCCGCACGGACACTTCGGTTGCTGCCGCCGGCACGAGGCGCAGCGGTGCGAGCGGCGGCCCCTTCTGCCCGCACGCGGCCAGCAGCAGCAGGCACGAGGCGGCAAGCCTGGTGACGAACGGTCGTGAGGACGCGATCATCAGAGGACGTAGCGCGACAGGTCTTCGTTGCGGACGATGTCCGCCAGCATGCGATCGACGTAGGCCTCGTCGATCGCGACGGCACGTTCCAGGAGGTCCGGTGCGTCGAAGGAGACCTCATCGAGGAGCTTCTCCATGACGGTATGCAGCCGTCTGGCCCCGATGTTCTCCGTCCGCTCGTTCACCATCGTCGCGTAGTCGGCGATCCGCGCGATGGCGCCGGGCGTGAAGCTCAGCTCCACCCCTTCGGTCGAGAGCAGCGCCACGTACTGCTTGATCAGCGCGCTCTTTGGTTCGGTCAGGATGCGGACGAAGTCTTCGCGCCCGAGTGCTTCGAGCTCCACCCGGATGGGGAAACGTCCCTGCAGCTCCGGGATGAGATCAGAAGGCTTCGCGACGTGAAACGCGCCAGCCGCGATGAAGAGGATGTGATCCGTTCGCACCATCCCGTACTTGGTATTGACGGTCGTGCCTTCGATGATCGGGAGGATGTCGCGCTGGACTCCCTCGCGGCTCACGTCCGGGCCGTGCCCTCCTTCGCGCCCGGCCACCTTGTCGATCTCGTCAACGAAGATGATGCCTGCCCCCTGCACGCGTTCGACGGCGGCACGCGCGACGCTCTCCATGTCGATGAGCTTCTGCTCCTCTTCCTGTGCGAGCGCCTCGAGCGCTTCGGGGATGCGGAGCTTCCGCTTCTTCGAGCGTCCCTGGAAGAGCCCGGGGAGCATGTCCTTCATGTTGATGTCGACTTCCTCGACCGAGGATCCGGCAATGATTTCGAAGGAGGGAAAGCTCTTCTCCCGCACCTCGATCTCCACCTGCTTCGCGTCGAGACGGCCCGCCCGCAGCTGTTCCCGCAGCTTCTCGCGTGTCCGGTGCGCCTGCTCGCGAACCGCGCCCGCGCCGGCTCCCTCCCCTTCTCCGTAGTCTGGCTGCACGTGCGGAGGGGATGGCAGCGGCGGCAGCAGCAGATCGAGCACCCGTTCCTCGGCAGCCTGCTGCGCTTTCTCCTTCACCTCGGCGCGCCGTTCCTCGCGCACCATTCCGACGCCGAGCTCCACAAGGTCCCGCACCATCGATTCCACGTCGCGGCCGACGTACCCCACCTCGGTGAACTTCGAGGCCTCGACCTTCAGGAACGGCGACTGCGCCAGCCGCGCCAGGCGACGTGCGATTTCCGTTTTTCCTACGCCGGTCGGGCCGATCATCAGGATGTTCTTCGGAGCAACCTCCTCGGCCATATCCGGCGGCAGCTTCTGGCGCCGCGTGCGGCTGCGAAGCGCAATGGCGACCGCGCGTTTGGCCTGTGCCTGCCCGATCACGTGCTTGTCGAGCTCGGCGACAATCTGGCGCGGCGTCAGGGACTCGGCGGTCGTGGATGTCGTTTCGGGTAGATAGATCGGCATGCGTGCTAGAGAGACTCGATGGTGATCCGGTCGTTCGAATAGATGCAGATGCTTGCCGCGATGCCCATCGCCTCCTCCGCGATTTCGCGCGCGCCGAGCGTGGTATGCCGCGCCAGCGCCTTGGCAGCCGACATGGCGTACGCCCCCCCGGATCCAATCGCGATCACCCCGTCGTCGGGCTCGATCAGGTCGCCGTTGCCGGAAAGAAGATAGGTGGTCTTCACGTCCATCACGAGCAGCATCGCTTCGAGGCGGCGCAGGATCCGGTCGGAGCGCCAGTCCTTCACGAGCTCGACAGCCGACCGTTCGAGATTCCCTCGATGCTGTTCGAGCTTGGATTCGAAACGGGAGAACAGCGCAAAGGAATCTGCGGCCGAGCCGGCGAAGCCGGCCAGGATCCGGCCGTTGTACAGCTTCCGGATCTTCCGGGCGCTGTGCTTCACAACAGTGTCGCCGAAGCTGACCTGGCCGTCGCTGGCCATCACGGTCTCGTCCCCGTGGCGCACTGCTAGAACCGTTGTCGCGTGAAACATCAGAAGGAGGATCGTATCAAATGCTGTCCTGGCCGGATTGGAGGACATGGTTGACCCCGCTGAGGGACAGCGCGCCGTCGGCAAAAAGAAGTAAAATCAACAATATCCAGCGATTCCGCACGGCTGATCCTGGCAGTGCGGTTGCTTTTTCCACCTCGAGGAGCGTGTCCAATGACTCGCGGCATATTACTGACAGGGACGTTTGCGGCGGCGCTCGCCCTCGGGGGGACGCCCGTTTTCGCGCAGCGCACCAACAGTGGCGATTCGACCGGATCCGCTGTGCCCCGCGATGGCGGGGGTGGAGGTTCGTCCTCCTCGGGCTCGTCGGGGAGCTCTGACGGAGGGAGCGGCTCGGGCCAGTCCTACAGCAGCCCCAGCTCGTCGGAGCCGTCACGCGGGTCCTCGGTTGAGCCCTCGCGGCGCGACGAGACGCAGCAACGGGGCGCCTCGCGTGGCGGTGACCGCGGCGGCAGCACGGGTCGGGCCGTGCCGCGCGGCGGGTCGAGCGATGGAGGCCGGACCGGGAGCACGTCCGGACGCACGGCCGGAGGGGCAGCGGCGACGGAGGGTGACTCGAGCACGGCCGACCGTGGGCAGGGGCGTGACCGTGACGGACGGCCGCAGATTGGCACGGCAGTCCAGCGCCGCGGCGCGGGGCCTGGCCTGGGCACCGGGAGTACGCCGGTCTATGCGGGTTACCCCTACGGACGGTACTACTGGCCGGGGTACGCCTTTGGCCTCGGCTACTACTACGACCCCCTCTGGTACGACCCGTACTACTACGGCGGTTACGGGTACGGCGGTTACGGCTACGGCGGTTCTGGCTACGGCGGTTCCGGGTACGGCTACGGTGGCGGCTATCAGGGGGGATCCGGCTCTGCCTCCTACGCGCAGGGGCCGGCCGGGGCGCTGCGGTTGAAGATCAGCCCCAAGCAGGCCCAGGTATACGTGGACGGCTACTTCGTCGGCATCGTCGATGACTTCGACGGCGTCTTCCAGAAGCTCGCGCTCGAAGCCGGCGGACGCCGGATCGAGATCAAGGCCGAAGGGCACGAGCCGGCGGAACTCGACGTCCTCATCACGCCAGGCGAGACGGTCACCTACAGGGGCGATCTGAAGC
>JACCXG010000189.1 GCA_013697225.1 Acidobacteriota bacterium | reverse complement strand
GTGCCGCTGCCCGGCCCCTTCTCGTTCTTCTCTCCGACCGGGCCCAGGTACGAACCCCAGTTGCGGCCGGTTTCATCGAGCCAGGCCCAGCCCTTGGATCCGTAGAAGAGGTTCCCGACCCGCTGGCCACCTTCATCGTTCGTGTGCTCGCCGCGGGTGGCGAACTCGAGGATCATGCCGTCGGGATACTCGAAGAGTGCAGTCTGGGTGTCGGGTGTTTCCTGTGACGCGGGCTCCCCGAAGTAGCCCCCCATCGAGCTGACCTTCACGGGGTGTTCCTGCTTGGCGAGGCCCCAGCGCGCGATGTCGAACTGGTGCGGCCCCTGGTTGCCCGTATCGCCATTGCCGTAGTCCCAGTGCCAGTGCCAGTTGTAGTGGAAGCGATTCCGGTTGAACGGGCGCTTCGGCGCCGGGCCGAGCCAGAGGTCGTAGTCCACCTTGGACAGGTACTCGGCGTCGTAGGTCGGCTCCGGGCGCCCGGTGGAACCGGCGATCAGCGTGTACCGCTCGCCCGCCTGCATCGGGCCGTCGGGATACTTGCCGATCGACAACCGCGGCTTGAAGCAGAGACCGCGTGCCATGTGCACCTTGCCGATCCCGCCGTCCTGGATGAACTTCATCGCCTCACGCACGGCCGGCCGGCTGCGATTCATCGTGCCGACCTGGACGATCTTGTTGTAGCGGTTGGTCGCCTCGACCATCTTCCGCCCCTCCCACACCGTGTGGGACGAGGGCTTCTCCACGTAGACGTGCTTGCCGGCCTGCAGCGCCCAGATGGTCGCCAGCGCGTGCCAGTGGTTCGGTGTGGCGATCACCACGGCGTCGATTTCCTTGTCATCGAAGACGCGGCGCATGTCCTGCACGAAGTCAGGCTTGAAGCCAGACACTTCCTTCAAGCTCGGATCGTTGATCCGCGAGTCCGCGAGGTTGGCGTCGATGTCGCACAGCGTCTTGACGTTGACGTTGTTCAGGTTCGCGAACCCGCGCTTGAGCGAGTTCCCCTGTCCGCGTATCCCGATGACCGCCACCTGCACACGGTCGTTGGCGCCGAGGACGCGTCCGTTGGTCTGTGCTCCGAGTCGGGTGCCGAAGAGCCCGCCGCCTACGGCAATGCCCGCCGCCGCTGCCCCGACGCGCGTGGTGAAATCGCGCCGTGTAATGCCGTCCTGGTCGTTCCGGTTGCTGGCCACGGTGACCTCCTGTTGAGTCGGCCGTAAGTTCCAAGTTCAGTGAGACTCGCCGATGCCGAATCGCCGATGCCGAAGCTGGCTTCGGCCGACTGCCGTAAAGCCGACTCGCGCGACGATATCGTAGCACCATCCGGACGCCTCCTCCAGCCTGCCCGGTGGTTGAGTTGCTGTACGTGTCGCGATAGCATCCTGGGATGCAGCAGCAGAGACCACACGCCTTCCGGAAGAGACCGATCGGCGGGATCTGCCGTTGACGACACACGCCAGGGTTGCGCTCGTTACGGGTGCCGGCTCGGGCATCGGCCGGGCCGTGGCCCGCGCGCTCCGCAAGGACGGCTATTCGGTCGTGCTGGCAGGACGCCGACGGGACGCCCTCGATGTTACGGCGGCAGAGCTGGAAGGGGACGAACGCAACACACTCGTCGTCCCCGCAGACGTCGGCGACCCCGACTCGGTTGCCCACCTCTTCGGGAAGACGCAGGACGTGTTCGGACGTCTCGACCTGCTCTTCAATAACGCCGGGGTCGGCGCCCCGGGGGTTCCGCTGGAGGACCTGAGCGTTGACGCGTGGCGCACGGTCGTGGACATCAACCTCACGGGCGTATTCCTGTGTACCCAGCATGCCTTCCGGATGATGAAACGTCAGCACCCGCGCGGGGGACGGATCATCAACAACGGCTCGATTTCCGCGCACGTTCCGCGTCCGAATTCCTCTCCCTACACCGCGACGAAGCACGCCGTCACGGGGCTCACCAAGTCCGCCTCGCTTGACGGCCGGAAGTACGACATCGCGTGCGGGCAGATCGACATCGGCAACGCCGCTACGGAAATGGCCGCACGGATGACGCAGGGCGTTCCGCAGGCGAGCGGTGAGATGGCCGTCGAACCGGTGATGGACGTCGAGCATGTGGCACGTGCCGTGGTGTACATGGCGAGCCTCCCGCTCGACGCGAATGTTCAGTTCATGACCATCATGGCCGCGAAGATGCCGTATATCGGCCGAGGGTGAGCCGGGCACTGTGCGGGAGTCCGGAAGGGGAGGGTGAGGTGGAAAGACGAGCGTTCATGAGTTCGGTGCTCCGCGGGGGAATCGCAGCTGCGGCCGCTCTGCCCGCCGGCGGTGCGGCACAGGAGACCCGCCCGGCGGCCCCCCCGGAGTTCTACGTCTGGCGCCACTACATCCTGCGGACCGGTACGCAGCCGCGCCGCCTTGCGGAGTTCATGCAGGGAGCGGCCCTGCCCGCGCTGAACCGGCTGGGGCACACCCCGATTGGCGCCTTCGAAGCTGTAGCCGGCGTGCCATCCCCGGCTCTGTTCGTGCTCGTTCCGTGTCCGACCCTGGAGAGCGTCGGGACGCTCGATGCCCGGCTCGAAGCGGACGAGGAGTTCATGCGGGCAGGGGCGGGGTATATCGATGCCGCCGCCACCGATCCGGCGTACGTGCGGCAGGAATCCTCGCTGCTCTCGGCATTTCCCTCCGTGCCTCGCATCGAGGTGCCGTCGGCCACGGCAGGCAAGGGCCCCCGCCTCTTCGAGCTGAGGACGTACGAGGCCCCCGGGGAGCGTGCGCACCGTGCCAAGGTACGTATGTTCGATGAGCTTGGGGAAGTCGAAATCTTCAGGCGGGTCGGCCTGACGCCGGTCTTCTTCGGGCGCACCATCGTAGGTCCACGCATGCCGAATCTCACGTACATGCTCGTCCACGAGAACATGGCGGCCCGGGAGAGAGCGTGGGACGCGTTCCGCACGGATCCGGCGTGGAAGAAGCTCGCGGCGACCCCGGGCTACAGTGACGCCGAGATCGTGTCGAACATCACTACCGTCTACCTCCGGCCGGCCGCCTACTCGCAGATTTGACGCGGGCAGACTTGCCCCTGATCGACACCTCTCACCCCTGAGGCCCCGACTCGGGGGGGGTCCAGTTCGGGCGCAGGTTGACCTCGGTGCGGGGATACGCGCCGAGGATGCGGCCGGCGTGTTCCGTTTTGCCGAGCTCCTCCGACAGGGCCAGAATCAGCGTCGAGGACCAGTGGCGCCGCGTCCGGACCGGCACGACGTACCGGACGGTGCAGTCCGTCCAGGAATCGGCGAGGGATATGAACACGCGGGGAACTTCCTCGACGCCGAAGGAAAGCCCCTCGCGCTCGAGCAGCTCCTGATAGCGGCTCGCGGCCGTGACCATCTCGTCGCCGAGCACCCTCCGCGCAACCGCTTCGATGACGCCGGCGGCATATCGCAGGTCGCTCTCGTTCGCGACGTTGATCGTCACTTCGTCCCACACGTACGGGAAGTCGCGTGTGTAGTTCACGATGTTGGAACGCAGCACCTCCCAGTTGGGGAAAGTGATCAGCGCGCCCGTGGCTTGTGCCGCCGCCACCGGTTTGCCGGCTCCCCCGGCTTCCCAGACCGTGGTGGTCAGGATGTCGATGCGGTACACATCGCCGAAGACGTCTCCTACCGCAATGCGGTCGCCCACTGTGTAGTACCGGCGGAAGGAGTTCAGCAGCCATCCCGTGAAGCTTTCGATTGGCGTTTGCAAGGCCCATGAGGCAGCAAGGCCCAGGAGCCCGACCGACCCGACAATGGCCCTGACATCACCGGCAAGCACACTCAGCGACGCGACTGCTGCGACGACGAAGACGCCAAGACGGGTGAGCGCGCTCGCTGCTTCGATTCGTTCCCAGCCGCGCAGGGTCCTGCGGAGCGCCGCCTGCACTCCTCCCGAGATGAGCGCCGCGGCGGCAAAGATGAGCAGGACGAGCACGATGCGCGGCAGGAAAGCATAGAACCCGAACGCCAGGTCGCGGATCGTATTCGCGGCTTCCTCGACTGCCGCCGCAGGATCCTGCGGGAGTTCGGCTGCGGGGGCCTCGTCGGGCCCTTCCTGTCCCTCCACGATGAGCGGTCCGCCCCACACCACGAGGAGCAAGGCTGTCAGCGCGACGGCAAGTGCCGACCCCTGGCGAAAGCGGCGGAGCTGTCGCTGGGCGCTCTGCTGGTAGGCCCGCGCACCGGGTGGGGGGCGCCGTGTCGGCCGGCGCGATCCCGCAGCCGCACTGGTGCGGCGAGCCGCCTGCGCTGCGCCCCTGCGAGACGCGGCCCGGGTGGCACCCGCCCGTGGGGCAGCAGTGGGCCTGGTGGCTCTTCGACGACGTTCGGTCGGCATAGTTCTCCCGTGCCCCCTACAGGGCCTGCCGTTTCGCCGCGGCGGCGGCCGGACACTCTCTTGCGCTCGCGCTGATGCAAAGGGGCATACCCGGCGCGACGAAATCGGGGCTGCGTGGCATGATTGACAGGAGATACGAAACAGGCGGAAATCTCAACCTCTTCAACCGGAGTGTCGGAATGGCCAGTCCTCTTCGCGTGCTCGTCGTCGGCTGCGGCAACATGGGCGCAAGCCACGCCAGGTCCTACCACAAGATGCCAGAGTTCGACATCGTCGGGCTCGTCAGCCGCGGGCCCGAGTCGCGCGGAAGGCTCAGCCGGGAGCTCGGCGGCCTCCCGGAGTTCGCGGATTACGAGCAGGCGCTCGCCGAGACGAGACCGGACGTCGTGAGCATCAACAGTTATCCCGACACGCACGGGCCCTATGCGCGGGAGGCCATCGAGGCGGGGTGTCACGTATTCTGCGAGAAGCCGCTGGCCGAAACCGTGGAAGAGGCCCAGGCGATCGTGGACGCCGCACGGGCCGCCAACCGCAAACTGGTGATCGGCTACATCCTGCGCGTCCACCCGGCCTGGGTGCGATTTATCGAGATTGCCCGTACCCTCGGCAAGCCGCTCGTCATGCGCATGAACCTGAACCAGCAGAGCCATGGTCCCGCGTGGAACTGGCACAGGAATCTGATGCAGTCGATGAGCCCCATCGTGGACTGCGGCGTGCACTACGTGGATGTGATGTGCCAGATGACGCAGGCCAATCCGGTGCGCGTCCAGGCGATCGGCGCCCGGCTCACCGACGAACTCGTCCCGGGCATGTACAACTACGGCCATCTCCATGTGAGCTTCGACGATGGGTCTGTGGGCTGGTACGAGGCGGGGTGGGGCCCGATGATGAGCGAGGTCGCGTTCTTCGTGAAGGATGTGATCGGACCGAAAGGGTCGGTCTCGATCGTCAAGGATCCGAACGAAGCGACCGCCGGCGGCTCAGACGATATCGACAGCCACACCAAGACCAACCTCCTCCGACTGCACCACGCCGAGATCGACGCGGCGAACGAGTTCGTCCGGCAGGACGAGCTCATCAGCACTGAAGACGAGCCGGATCACCAGGCGCTCTGCGACCGCGAACAGGCATACCTCCTGCGCGCCATCCAGGATGACATCGATTTGACGGATCACATGAACGACGCGGTCAACAGCCTCAGGATCGTGCTGGCGGCCGACAGGAGCGTTCGCACCGGGGAGATCGTGACGCTCAGCGTGCCTGACCGGCGGAGCCCCGCACGATCGGGGTGAAGCGGCTCCGGTCCTTCCGCCGAGCGCTCCAGGTTTCGGTTTTCGTGGGTCGGTGCGAAATATGGCACCCGCCCGACAGAATTCGCCGGGCGCAGACAAATCTGTGATCGTCCGGCTGGCGCCGGGTGTGCTGCCGCTGTGCGGCGACGTTTTCCATCCGGTCGTTTCCGCGGAATCCGCCTCTTTTCTGCGCGAATCCCCATAAAACCGCCAAGATCAAGCGTGGCCGACCTCTTGCTCAAGACCGGGTACATGAGCATAGAAGTTGGACGCGAGTGCGTGGGCATGACCGGATTTCCGGCGCTCCTCATCGACAGTTCCCTGATTAGCCGCGCCGACCTCCAGATCGCACAGCAGCACGCCATCCGCGAACAGATGCCCCTCGTCGATGCCGTTGTGGCGCTCGGTCTCGTCCCCGAGAGCGACAGCTACGGAAAGCTGGCGGAGGCGGCCGGATTCGAGGTCATCAACCTCGAAGGGCACGTCTCGAGCGAGCTCGCCGTGCGCCTCGTGCCGGAACGGATCGCGCGCCGGTACGCGGCCGTCCCGCTCCATGTAGACAACCGCACCCTTACCTACGCGACATCACAGCCCTACAACGTGGAGACGGAGCGTGACGTCGCATTCGCCAGCGGGCGCCGCACACGCGCGGTGGTGGCGACGCGGTCGAGCGTGCTCGACGCCCTGGACCGCTGCTATCCAA
>JACCXG010000184.1 GCA_013697225.1 Acidobacteriota bacterium | reverse complement strand
CTGCATTGGCCCGGGGTACAGCTGCTCCAGCAGGTTCGATACTCGGGCCGGAAGCCGGGGACCCTCGTTCTGTGCCGCGACAACAACGGACACGGCAGGCCAGGGCCCGCCGTCTTCAGTTGCACGCCTGCGGACCGGGCGAGCCGCCACTGCGGACCAGACGGCCAGCAGCGAGGGGTAGCCCGCATACACGTACCCCACGAAGAGTACGGATGCCCAGAAGAGGAATTCCATAACAGGTGCCGTGCGCGTACATCAGCGCGTCAGACAGCGGCCATGTCCCGCGGCTGCCCCTCGGGACGCGGCGCGCCGAGCTTGAACACGTGCGGCGCGGATGTGGGAATCGCATTCCTTGTATCCACGATGAGGTCCGCTTCGGCCACCATCGCCTCGTAGTCGAAGGCCGCGTGGTCGGTGATGATGACGATGCAGTCGTAGCGGCCGAACGACCCGGGGCCCGCCTCGACGCTCTTGACATCCGTCTTCCCCGACCAGTGAGCTCCGTGGACTTCCGGCACGTACGGGTCCACGTAGGACACGACCGCTCCGCGTGCATGCAGCAGCCCCATCACGTCGAGCGCGGGGGATTCGCGCATGTCATCGATGTCGCGCTTGTAGGCCACGCCGGCAAGCAGAATGTTCGAGCCGTTGATCGATTTCCGCTTCGTGTTCAGCGCCTCCGCCACCTTCTCGACGACGTAATGCGGCATTGCGCCGTTGATGTGTCCCGCCAGCTCGATGAAGCGCGGATCGAATCCGCTCTGCTTCGCCTTCCACGACAAGTACAGCGGATCGATCGGGATGCAGTGGCCGCCGAGACCCGGACCGGGATAGAAGGCCATGAAACCAAATGGCTTGGTCCCCGCGGCTGCCACGACTTCCCACACGTTGATATTCATGCGGTCGCACATCAGGGCGAGCTCGTTGACCAGGCCGATGTTCACCGCGCGGAAGGTGTTCTCCAGCAGCTTCACCATCTCTGCCACGCGGGTGGAGCTCACGGGGACGATGCTCGTGATAGCGGTGCCGTACAGCGCCGACGCGAGTCGCAGGCAATCGGGTGTGACGCCTCCCACGACTTTCGGCACGTTGTGCGTCTGAAACGTCGGGTTGCCCGGATCCACACGTTCGGGGGAGAACGCCAGGAAGAAGTCGATCCCGGCCTTGAGCCCCTTTGCCTCGAGGAGCGGCTGCACGAGCTCGTCGGTCGTGCCGGGGTACGTCGTGGACTCGAGAACGACCAGCAGGCCCGGATGCAGGTGTTCGGCAATCGCCTCCACGGCGGAGACGACATAGGACATGTCCGGGTCCTTGGTCTTCCGCAGCGGGGTCGGCACGCAGATGTTGATCGTGTCGAGATCCCGCACCACCGAAAAATCGCTGGTGGCGTCCAGCTTCCCGGCGTCGCGGAGGGCGCGCACGTGAGCCGTGGCCACATCCGGAATGTAGGATTCCCCTTGTGTGACCGCCTGAACCTTGCGTGCGTCGAGGTCGATGCCTGTCGTGTGGAACCCGGCGTTTGCCAGCTCCACGGCGAGCGGCAACCCGACGTAGCCGAGACCAACCACGCCCGTCCGGGCGCGCCGTGTCTCGATTTTTTCCAGCAGCGATGCAACGAGTGCAGACATTACGTGACTCCTGTAAACAGATCCCTACTAGCGTCCTTCCGCCGCTCCCGCCGAATCCCCGGAGAGCAGCCGCTTCAGCCGTCCACGCCATCCGTCCTGTGCAGGGGCGGAGGCTCGTGCCGGCGTCGGGCGGCTCTGGCCGTCGCGGGGCGAGCGCGTGGCGCCTGCTGTGGCCTGCAGCCGCTGGCCCCGCAGAAGGCGGTACTCTTCAGTGAGGATGCGACGTTGCTCCGCGAGCTCCTGCTCACGTTGCGTGACGGCCTGCTCGCGCGCGCTGAGCGCGGCCGCCCGCGAGGCTGCCTCCTGCGCGGCCCGCGCAAGTGCCTGCTCCTGAACCGATGGCGGCAATACCGCTACCGGCTGCGGCTCCGGCCTGGGCGTCACTGCACGGTGGGGAGCTCGGGCCGGCACGTCCGGCGGCGCCGGGGCTGCGGACGTTCTGCCCGTTTCGGCGGGCAGGATCCCTGTCGACTCCAGCTCTTCCAGCACGTCGCGGATCAGCGGCAAATCGATCTGCGGCCGCTCTTCGGCGTACCCGAACACGAGCGCCGCATCGCAGATGACGTTGATGATCCGCGGGACGCCGCCGCTCCGCCGGTGCACGAGCGCGGCTGCATCGGGAGGAAAGTGCGGTGGCGTACCGAGCGCGGCATGGTCGAGCCGATAGTTGATATAGGCCTCGGTTTCAGGCGCGTCGAGCGAACTGAGGTGGTAGCTCACGGCCACGCGCTGGCGGAACTGTTCCAGCCCGGGAGTGGCGATCGTGTCCCGCAGGTTCGGCTGACCGACGAGAAGGATTTGAAGCAGCTTCGACTTCTCGGTCTCGAGGTTCGACAGGAGCCGCACCTCTTCGAGCGCCGGCGCGCTCAGGTTCTGCGCCTCGTCGATGACCAGGAGCAGGCGGCGGCCCTGGCCCCGGGCCTTTACAAGGAACTGCCCGAGATCGCGGAGCATCACCGGCTTGGATTTGCCGGTAGTCTCGAGACCGAAGTCCAGCATGATGGCTTCGAGCAGTTCGCGCGGCTCGAGCGTCGTGTTCACAAGGCGCGCCACCGTGGTGCGCTCGTCCAGCCTCCTGAGCAGCGTCTGAAGCAGCGTGGTCTTGCCCGCGCCGATGTCGCCAGTAATGACGATGAACCCGGCGCGGCTCTCGATGCCATACCGGATCGAATCCAGCGCCTCACTGTGTACCCGGCTGAGGTACAGATAGTCGGGGTCAGGGCTCAGCGCGAACGGCCGCTCGCGAAGGTTGTAGAAGCGTTCGTACATCAGTTCTTCCTACGCTCCAAGCCGAAGAGCGGGCGCCACAAGGGTAACCGCCTGCTGGATGGCCGGGAACACCGTTCGCAGGGCGTGCGAGTAGTCGGCCGGGGTGTCGATCTCCGTCCACGGAAGCCCACGCGTGCCCAGCGCATAGAGCGCGTCCTGACGGGCAAACTCGCAGAAGGCGCGGGGCGCCCAGTCGCGCAGGGTGCCCGATTCCACGATCTGATCCAACAGGTCGATCAGCCGTGCCGCACCGGCCGCGCTGAACTTCACGATGCCGACGTTCTCGCCGTCGGTCTCGAGGAGCGGCAGGTCCTTCCGGATATCCGCCACACGGCCCCGGCGGACGCACACCTTCATTTCCTCGTCCCCCAGCGGGGGATCTCCGGCCTGCGGGTACGAGACAAGGAGCGCGTTCTCGTACCGCGCCATGATGAGGTCCGTCAGCATTGCCGGGTGAAAGAGCACATCGCAGTTCAGCACGACGAACCCCGCCCCCAGCAGCGGGCGCGCAAGCCACAGGGAGAACAGGCTGTTGGTCGACGCGAAGTCCCGGTTCTCCACGAAGCGCACGCCAGGGCCGCACGCGCGACGGACCCGATCGGGCTCGAAGCCGACCACCACGGCCACGTCGTCGATGCCGCACTGGCGCAGCGCGCGCAACTGCAGCTCGATGAGGGGAGTGCCGCCGAAGGGCGCGAGGCACTTCGGGCCCGCAACTCCGCTCCCATGGAGACGCGTGCCGGCGCCGGCAGCGAGAATCACTCCTCTCACGTGGCTTCCCTCACCGAAGCGTTCAGAGACGGACGCCCGGTAATGCTCCGCAGTTTCCCCAGATATCGGATCCTGTCCTCCCGGCCGACCGCCAGGCCCAGAAACAGGATCCCATAGACCAGCCCCACAAGCGCACCAGATCCCACCGCATGAGCCAGAGACGCGCTCGCGCTGCCCTTCACCGCCGCCAGGGCGCCCAGTCCGATGACGGCCGGCCACGCCGCCGGCCAGACGGCCGCGCTGGCAAACTGCCACAGGGAGATGCCGACGCGCGAGCAGGCCACCGGCACCAGCACAACCGCTGCGCGGACGGTCACCGGGATCAGTGTGGCGACGGCCATGCCCGGGAGCCCGTATGTACGAATGAGCAGGAGGCTGAGCCCGATGTTCACCAGGGCGGCCGCCATGTTGGAGAGCGCCAGCAGGCGGTGATGGCCCGCGCCACGCAGCACCGTTGCCGCCGTCGACGAGCCCACCCGAATGAGCACGACCACCGACAGGATCTGGAGCACCAGCGCTGCGGGGCGGTAGGTCGGCCCGGTCCACCCCACGACGACCGGCTCTGCCAGGAGCGCCATCGAACCGACCACCGGCAGCGTCGTGGCAAGCGACAGGCGTGTTCCCTGCACGAGGAGCTCGCGGAGCCGCGCGTCGTGCCGTCCCGTGTCGTAGTCCACGACCACCGGGAAGAGCACCTCGTTCAGTTGATTCGTGAGCCGGAGAACCATGTCGGCCAGCCGCTGGGCAATCGTCCAGACGGCTACCGCGCCGGTCGTCAGAACGGCCGCGATGATCATCGGGTCCGTCATGTAGTTCATCTTGTTCGCCACATCCTGGATCAGCATGTACACGCTGAACCGGGTCACCTCCCGCAGGCGCGCGAGACGGAACAGAGACGGGCGAATCTGCAGCAGGGGATAAACACGGTAGGCGTTGTGCCGGTACGCCAGGTAGCCGAGCATCCGGGTCGCCGTCATCGCGCCGACCAGCTCTATGAGTCCGCCCCCGGCAAGCAGGACGCCGATGTTGACCGCCGCAACCGCCAGCGCCACGACCGTGCCCACCACGCTGTTGAGGAAGGTCCGCTGGAAGCCATTGACGACGGCGCCATAGATCGCGAAGGGGAGACCTGCGGCGAACTGCACGGCGACCAGCTGCAGGATGAACCCGCCGGTGTGCGCCTGGGCCGCGTCGAGGTTGAAGAGCGGCCCCAGATTCCACGCGATGACGACGACCACGCCGAAGGCGACCACGCCGATGGCTGCGAAGACGAACACCAGCGTGCTGGCGAGCTCGCTGATGGCGGCTCCCTCCCGGCGCGCCCGGTAGTGCGCGACGAACCGCTCCATGGCGCCGCCGTACCCGAGGTCCAGCACGGGGAAGTAGGCAACCACCGAAGCTGCCAGCATCCACAGCCCGTAGTCGGAGGCTCCCAGGTACCGCGTGTTGATGGGGAGCATCACGAGGCCGAGCAGGATCTCGATCGCCAGGGTGCCGTAGCGGCCGGCCACGTTCAGGGCGACGGTGCGGCTCTGGTGGGTCTCCTCCCAGCTGACCTCGGGCGCGGGCACGTGCGTCACCTGGCTCCCTTGGCGAAGAGCACCACCTTCACGGTGTCGAAGAGGATCGTGAGGTCGAACGTCAGCGACAGGTGTTTGACGTAGTAGAGGTCGTACCGCAGCTTCTCCAGAGAGTCCTCGATCGATGCGCCGTAGCGATACTTGACCTGCGCCCACCCGGTGATCCCCGGCCGCACCGCGTGCCGCTGCTCGTAGAAGGGGATCTGCTCGGCCAGCTGAGCGACGAAAAAGGGACGTTCCGGACGGGGCCCGACGAAGCTCATGTCGCCCCGCAGCACGTTCCATAGCTGGGGCAGTTCGTCGAGCCGGGTCTTGCGGATGAAACGGCCGACCATCGTCACCCGGTCGTCGACGGCACTGGCCCATATGGGCGTGCCCTGCTCCGCATCCTGGCGCATCGAGCGGAACTTGTACAAGGGGAACACGCGACCGTTGAGGCCCATGCGCTCCTGGCGGTACAGGACGGGGCCCCCGGACTCGAGCCAGACCGCTACCGCGGTGAACAACATGAGCGGCGCCCCCAGGACGAGGCCGATGAGCGCGAGCAGCAGGTCGAAGGTCCGCTTCGTCTGGCGCGTCAACCGTGAGGCGCGGAAGTCATCCGAAAAAATGAGCCAGCTTGGCCGGAGGTCTTCGACCAGCAGCTTTCCCGTGAGCCGCTCATAGACTGAATTCACGTCCTCGACGCGGACGCCGCTCAGCTTTGCTCTCAGCAGCTCCCGGATCGGCAGCTTGCCGCGGCGGTCTGACATGCCGACGAAAATCCGGTCGATCCCGTGAGTGCTCACGAGCTGCTCGATGTCGGCCGGTGTCCCGACGATACGGGGATTGACGACGGACTCACCGACGCGCGCGGGATCGTGGTCGATGAAGCCGATGATCTGATACGGGAAGTCCTGCTGGGCGAGCACCTGCCGCGCCACGGTCTGCGCCGTCGTGTCAGTGCCCACGATGAGGATACGCTCGCCGAACGGCGCCATGCGGACGACAACGAGCCGCCAGGCCAGAATGCCCGTCAGGAAGATCGCCGCCGCCGGCAGGAACGCGCCGTCGGCAACCATGAGCGAGGGCGCCGCCAGATAGATGAGCGCGATCAGAATAGAAGCCGCACCGACCCCTTGCAGGAGCCGGATGAACATCTCGCGGGCCGACCGCACCACCGTCAGGTCGTACAGGTCGTTATAGTACAGGCACAGCAGACAGACCGCCGTTACGACCGCCGCCTTCCAGACTGCGGTGAGCAGGTTATTGTCCGGGCTGTACCGGTGCGCCACGAATGCCATGGCACCGAGGATCACCAGCAACTCGCCGGTGAAGACGATCAGGTGCCGATGGGAGACATGACGGTTGAAAACACGCATCGTCGCAATCCCTAAGCTCCCGTACCCTGGGAGACGACACCCGGAGTGTAGTAGGGGTTCGGCGTCTCGTCCACGCCGTTGAGCACGAAACCAACGAGCTTTTCGCGTTCCACGCCGGCAAGCGCGCGCTCGAGAGTCGGGCGGGCTGTGACCCCGGCGCGTACCACCATCAGCACCCCGTCCGCGAGCCGCGCAAGCACGTGCGTGTCGGCCAGCAGCAGCGGGGCGGCGTCCACGACGATTCGATCGAAGCGGCTCCGCAGCGCCTCGAGGGTGCGCTGCATCATGGATGATGTGAGGAGACTGCCCGGCCGCGATCCTGGAAGGCCTGCCGGAAGGATTGAGAGTCGGCTTCCCGGGACGGTGATGATGGCCTCATCGAGCGGTGCGGCGCCGGCGAGCACGTCCATCAAGCCGGGTTCCGACCGCACCCCGAAGAGATCGGCAAGCCTGGGGCGGCGCAGGTCGGCCTCGACGAGCACCACCTTGTGCTGGAACTCCTGCGCCATCGTGAGCGCGAGATTGGCGCTCGTGGTGGTCTTGCCGTCGCCAACCCCGGGACTGCTCACGAGCACGAGATGGGTGCGGCGGGCATTGTCATGCCCTTCGAGGCGCGTACGCAGCAGCCGGAACTGCTCGGCGGCCGCCGAGTTCGGGTCGGTGGCGGCAACCAGCACCGGGTTGAAGGCGGCGTGGGTCCCGGGCGCGCCCTCGTCATCCCACAGATCGACCTCCGTGGAAGGGGACGCCGGCTCCGCATACGCTACAGGGGCGACGGTCGGGAGTTCCTCCACCGCGGCTCCTCTGGCGGCGCGGTTGCCCCCCTGCGTCCACGTCAGCAGTCCTTCCCGATCAGCCTTGTCGACAGCGCGACCGAATCGACTCATTGTCTTCCTCTTGCTCTCATTGAATGTCGGCTGCCGCCAGGGCGCCGTGTTACGCCGCTCCGCGGAGGCGGGGAATCTCCGCGAGCACCGGCAGGTCGAGGTCTTCAAGTGCGTGGGCGTCGCGGATGGACCGGTCGAGATATTCGCGGCCGAGTGCCGCCCCGCCGCCGAGCGCGAGTGCCAGGCCGAGAGCCATCAGCAGAATGCGTGCGCGGTTGGGGCTTTCGGGGCTGTCCGGCAACGTCGCCGGGTTCAGCACGCTGAATCGTTCGCCGCCCCTCGTCCGCGCGATGGTCTCCTGCAGCTGCGCGGTGGCGTACTGCTCGGACACCCGGTTGTACTTGGCCTGTTCGAGCTCGTACTCGCGTGTCGTGGCGGCAAGTTCCTGCTCGACCATCGGGGCCGCTTCGACGCGCTGCTGATAGCGCAGGATGTCGGCGTTGAGCCCTGCTTCTGCGCGGCGATACCCCTGGATCCGCAGCTGGGCCATGCTCCGCTCGGCGAGGAGCCCCTGATACATCGGGTCGGCCGCCAGCATCTCGTCGCGCGAGCCCTCCGGCTGTTCTTTCGCCGCGGCTGCGTCTGCGCGCGCGGTGTTCAGTTCCTCTTCGAGGATCTGCACCTCGGGATGCTTGTCGGTGTACTTCGCGCGCGCGGCCGCGAGCTCACGCTGCAGCGTCAGCACGCGCTGTTGCGGCGATGCGGCGCCGGCCTGCCCGGCAGGGGCTGCGTACAGGCCCTTCTGGATGCTCTGCAGCTGCCTGTCCAGATAAGCCATCCGGTCCTGCTCCGAGCGGATGTTGTTGCTCGTCATCTCCAGCTGCTGCCGTACACCAGCAAGCGTCTGGAGGTTGGCCGCGGTCTGCTCCGGCAGCCTGCCCTGGTGGCGCTCCTTCCCGCTGCGGACCCGCGTCTCGAGCTCGGAAATCCGCTGCTGGCTCGCACGCAGCTGCGCCCCGAGGAAGTCCGACGTGCCTTCCGCCTGCACTTCCCGGCTGCGTGAGTGCTCGTCGACGAAGACCTGGGCCAGGCGGTTGG
>JACCXG010000172.1 GCA_013697225.1 Acidobacteriota bacterium | reverse complement strand
TCTGATTCAGGCAGGCGGCGTAACTGTTCGCCTCGTTCCTACCGCACGCCGCCGTAGAACGACGGCAGCGGCATATCCCGCATCGTGTGCAGCCCGGGCGCCACATCCAGCACCTTGGGCAAGGAGTTCACCACGATGGACGCCGTCGCGATGTCCCCGTGCACCCCTCCCGCGATCTTCGACGTGATGGCCGGCGACCCGCTGATCTGCACCGCATCGTAGCTCTCCGGCGCACCAAGATACGCCTCCATGTGCAGCGTAATCACCGCCTCGTCTCCGCGATACCCAATCCCGTCCTGCACGATGCCGCACACGTAGCCAGGCTCCACCGACAGGAACTCGCTCGCCACCGTCAGCGCCGCGATCTTCGGCTGGATGTCATCGGTGATCCGCGTCAGCTTCCACCCGAGCGCGTCCGCAATCATCGACACCGACTCGGCCAGCCCCACGTGCCGCACGCTCCCCTCGTCCACCTTCTTCTGGAACGCCTCCCGCGTCAGCCCGGCCCCGATCTTCTGCTGGAACGGCAGCCGCCGCACCCGCGCGTCCTGGATGCGGTCCACCCGGATCGCATCCACCCGCTCGCACACCCCGGTCAGCATGATCGGCAGCGCGTCCATCACGAACCCGGGGTTCACCCCGGTGCTCAACACCGCCACCCTGCTCTTCTTCGCCAGCTCGTGGATCACCCGCGCGTACCGCATGTTCCCCCGCGTCGGATACGACAGCTCCTCCGTCGTCGAGACGATCGGCACCTTCAGCTTGAGGATCGTCTCCACCTGCGGGAGCACGCTCTTCATCGACGAGCTCGTGCAGAGCACGACGACGTCCGGTGTGGACGCTTTGATGGCCTTCCGGGGATCGTCCGAGACAGCGACCTTCAGCCTGCGGCCGACCCCTGCCACTTCGCCAAGATCGCGCCCGGCCTTGGCGGGGTCGATGTCGACCGCCCCGACAATCGTGAAGCCCTTGCGGGCGGCAACCTGCCGTACTACAGCGGCGCCAATCGGGCCAAGACCGAAGTGCAGGACCCGTATCGAGCCCGTCCGTGCTGCCATCGTGTGTTGCTCCTCGAGAAGGATCATGTAGGAGTAAGTCCTATACGCTAGGAAAATTATACCTGCGCGGCTGCAACGCGCGTGTCGTGCGGTAGGATGTGCGCGATGTTCGCGCGTACCGTGCACGGCTGCCCGCACACGATGCAGGCACACGCACGCCCGGCATCCCCCCGCCTCCCTGGCACCGCCGCGTGTCAGGCAATCCCCTGAGGACGATGCGAAGCGGCATGCGGACACCCCATCGCATGTTCAAGCAGGCGCGCATCCTGGTGGTGGACGACGAGCCGTCGAACGTGCTCGTGCTGAGGCGCCTGCTCGAGCGCGAGGGGTTCGAGCGGATCGAGAGCACGAGCGACTCGCGCGAGGTGGTGAAGCTCTACGTCGACACGCGCCCCGACCTGATCCTGCTCGACCTCCACATGCCGTACGTGGACGGCCTCGAGGTGCTCGACCGCCTGAGCGAGATTGCCGAGAGCACCTTCCTCCCGGTGCTGATGATGACGGGCGACCTGGCGCCGGAGGCGCGGCAGCAGGCGCTCCTGCGCGGGGCGAAAGACTTCGTCACCAAGCCGTTCCACACCGACGAGGTGGTGCTGCGGATCCGCACGCTGCTCGAGACGCGCTTCCTGTACTTCCAGGTGCAGAGCCAGAACCAGATCCTCGAGGCGAAGGTGCGGGAGCGCACGCGCGACCTCGAGGCGGCGCAGAACGAGATCATCGAGCGGCTCGCCCGCGCGGCGGAGTTCCGCGACGACAAGACGGGGCAGCACACCGAGCGCGTCGGGCAGATGGCGGCCCTCCTGGCGCGGCATCTCGGGTTGAGCGACTGGCAGGTCTTGCTCATCCGGCGCGCGGCCCCGCTGCACGACGTCGGCAAGATCGGCATCCCCGACGCCATCCTCCTGAAGCTGGGGAAGCTCACGATCGAGGAGTTCCAGCAGGTCAAGACGCACACAACGATCGGCGCCCGCATCCTCTCGGGGAGCCGCTTCAGCGTGCTGCGCGTGGCGGAGGAAATTGCCTTCAGCCATCACGAGCGCTGGGACGGCAACGGCTACCTTGGCCTGGCGGGGGACCAGATTCCCCTGCCCGGTCGCATCGTGGCAGTGGCAGACGTGTTCGACGCACTCACGCAGAGGCGCCCGTACAAGGAGCCCTGGCCGGTGGCGGATGCTGTAGAGGAGATCAGGCGTCAGCGGGGCCTCCAGTTCGATCCCGCCGTCGTCGATGCTTTCCTCCGCGTGATTGCAGAGGCGCCGCCGCCCGAGGGGCAGCCCACGGCCGCACAGCCGGCGGCCGGCACGCCCGACGCCCCTGCGGGGATGGCGCCGCAGGACGGCACGTTCTAGTGCCCCGATGCACGCACGCGCCACCGACATTGCCGCCTGGCTCCGCGCCCGCGTGGCCGAAGCGGGCGCCCGCGGCCTGACCTTCGCCCTGAGCGGCGGGGTGGACTCGGCTGTCGTCGCGGGCCTCTGCAGCCTTGCGATGCCGGGACACGTCATTGGCCTGATCATGCCCTGCGGGAGGGACCCGGACGAGGAGGCGGAGAACGAGGCGGACGCGCACCTTGTGGCGAACGGCTTCAAGATCCCCGTCGCGCGGCTCGATCTCGCGCCGGCGTTCGACGCGCTGACCGGCGGCCTCGAGGCCGTGCTCGCGCCGCGTCCCGGCACACCCTCGTCGCAGGGCGGCGGCAACGAGGGCCAGGAGCGCGCCGCGCTCGCCAACGTCAAGCCGCGGCTGCGCATGACGTCGCTCTACCTTGTGGCAAACCGCCTGAGCTACCTCGTGGCCGGCACGAGGGACCGCTGCGAGCTGACGATCGGCTACTTCACGAAGTTCGGCGATGGCGGGGCCGACGTGCTCCCGATCGGCACCCTGCTGAAGAGCGAGGTGCGCGCGCTCGCGCGCGACCTCGGCGTGCCGGACCGGATCATCGACAAGCCCCCGAGTGCGGGGCTCTGGCCGGGGCAGAACGACGAGGAGGATCTCGGGTTCACATACGAGAGCCTCGAGCGCTACCTGCGCGACGGGCCCGACGGCGTGCCGCCGGCGCTCGCCCTCCGTATCGAACGGCTGATCCGCGCCACGGAGCACAAGCGCGCGCCGCTGCCGATGCCCGACACGGACTGACTCCCCCCTTCCCTATCCTTCCCGCTCTACCCGGCCCCCACGCCGGTGTCGAGATCCGCCGGCGCGGGCAGCGCTGCGTCGGGCGGCGGGCGGGTATCCCCGGCAAGCCGCGCGCGGGCGAAGGCGGCGGCCTCGCGGACGACCGGCGATTCGGCCTCGGCAAACCGTGGCAGCTCCTGCGCCAGCGTCGTGAGCCCCAGCGTGCCGATGGCCGCGATCGCGGAGGACCGCAGCCACGGGTCGTCGCTCGCAAGCAGCGTGGCCACCGCCTGGTCGGCGGTCTCGAGCGGCGCCCCGACGAGCCTGTCGGCAAGGGCCAGCCGCTCCTCGAACGTCACCTGCGAATCGAGCAGCGGCAGGAGCACCCCGCGCAGCTCCGGCTTCAGCACGTTCTCGAGGAACTCCAACGCGTTGGCGCGCACGGTTCGGTCCGTCGAGCGGATCCCGACGTACGCGTCGTGCAGCCCGGCCTGCGGGAACAGCAGCCCCATCAGCCTGAAGACCCGTTCGATCTCCTCCTCCATCGACGCGCGCAGCGCGACGACGACCGGATCCCCCTCCGTGAGCCCGGCGCGCAGCGGCCCGAGCACCTGGTACGACCGGTAGTGCCCGGCGATCTCGGCGGCCAGGAGCAGCTCGACGAGGTGCGGATCGATCCGGATGTCGGGCCTTACCGCCCGCAGCTTGTTCAGCGACGCGATAATGCGGTGCCGCACCGTGCCGTCCGCCTCGACAAGGCTCGACACGAGCGCGTGCTCCGCCTCGGGGGTCCCAATCCGCAGCAGTACGGCCGGTAGCTCCCGCCGCGCCTCGATTGGCACCTCGTCGTCCGAGAGCGCCGCCACGACGTGCGGCACGGCCCGCCCGCCAAGCGCGGCAAGCGCGTCCCCCGCCTCGTCTGCGATCTCCGGCCTGGCAAGCGCCGAGAGGAGCGGCGGCACGAGCGCCTCGCTCCCGAACGCCATTGCCGAGAGCACGGCCTGGCGTGCCACGTCGGGTTCCTCGTCCCGCACCAGCGCGGGCAGCAGGTCGAGCAGTTCCGGTTCCGCGATCCTGCCGATCAGTCTCGCGGCTTCGATCCGATCCCGGCGTCCGCCGGGCCCGGCGCTCGAGGCCATCCCCTTCAGCATCAGCGCGGCGGTCTCCATGTTCCGTGTCGGGCCGGGGGCGGAGAGGAACGCCACCATCCCGGCGCGGATCGAGAAGTCCTCGAACTCGCCGAGGTCCTGGATCTGCCGGAGCGGATCGACTCTGGAGATGCGCGACAGGTACAGGAGCGCCTCCGTCCGCACGCCGAGGTCCGGGTCCCGCAGCATCACCGGCATCAGCTCCGCCGCCCCCTCGTCTCCCCCGGCGCCAAGGATCGAGAGCGCGCGCCGGCGCATGTCGGCCACGGGGTGGACGAGCAGCTTGCGCAGCGCCGGATGGAACCGGCGGTTCGGGTGATCGGCAATGAGGTCGAGGGCGTACGCGATCTCCGCAGGATCCTCCGCCTCGAGCTTCTCGCGCAGCAGGTCGCCGGCGGACCGCTCCGTCCCCAATACGGCCCGGTCCCGCTCGGCGTCGAGCCGGTGGCGGTGGATGCTCTCGTGAATCGTGCGGACGTACTCCCCGCGCAGGCGCCAGGCGAGCAGCGCCCAGCACGTGAGCGTCACGAGGTTGAACGCCGCCGTGCCGCGCAACCCGAACTGCAGCCCCGGCAGCATCAGGAACCCCCGCGTCGTGAGCCCGAGCAGCACGGCCCCCACGGCGTCCGCCACCCGGTTGACGACGATGTCGATGGCGTTCTTGACGTGGGCGCGGCGCCCAGGGGGGATGGGGAGGTAGAGGAGCTCGTAGCTGGCCTTGTCGATCGAAAACCGGAGCCCCTGGTCGAAGGCATTGGTGATCAGCACGGGCCAGAAGAGCGGCACCATCAGGATGAACAGATTTCCTGTCGCCAGCGCGAACGGGAGCACGACGATGGCGGCGGTGAGGCCGAAGTGGCGGAGCAGGCGGCCGGTCACGAGGAGCTGGAGGGCGAAGCTCACGATGCCCAGCACGAAGTTGAAGGTGCCGAAGAAGCGCGTGAGAGCGTCCGCGTCTCCGCCAAAGCGCGCCTCGGCAACGACGCTCAGCTGGAAGGCCGTCCACTGCGTGGCAATGGCCGTGACGAAGGCCAGCGCGGCAATGTGCCTGAGATACGGCGTCGCGAGGATCTCCCGCCGGGTCTGGCCGAAGGGCTGGGCGACGCGTGGTCCGGAGTGGAGCGCCCTGGTTGACGGCATCCACAGCTTCGCTACCAGCACGATCGCGGCAGCAATCAGCAGCAGGACCGCGATGACGAGCATCAGGTTGACGGCCCCGCCGACCGGCTCCACGAGATACCGCGCGAGCACGCCCCCCGCGATGGCCCCGAGCGAGGCTCCCGAGCCAATCAGGCCGAAGAGCCGCTTGGCCTGGCGGAGATCGAACAGCGAGTTCGCGAAGCTCCAGGCCTGCACCGGCGCAATCACGCCGTAGCAGTTCACCCAGACGAAGAAGATGCCCGGGAGCAGCTCGAACGGGTGGAACCGGAAGGCGTACCAGAACGCCACGACGTTCAGGCTGAAGAAGACGAGGGTGCCGATGGCCACCGTCCGGGTGCCGAACCGGGCGGTGATCCGCGCGTAGATCGGCACGAAGATCGACAGCACGAGCGGCACCGCGGCATAGACGTACACGAGGGCGTACGGCCCGTACTGCCTCAGGAAGAGGCCGTTGCGTACGGGCTTGGCCAGCAGGAAGCCGGCAACGACAACCGCAATGTAGAGGAAGGAGAGGAGAACGGGGAGACCTTCGCCGGGCCTGACGTCCAGAAACCGGCGGAGCCGCGGGAGCACGATGGCGGCAGTTTACTTCAGGTTGCGCTTGCCTTAGGCTGGACCCCCCATGTCCCTGCAGCGCCTGTTGTCGCCCCTGGTCGACCTCCGCAAGGAAGAAGGACCCACCGCGTTCCTGATGTTCGCCTACTCCTTCCTGGCGATGGCGTCGTACAACACGATCAAGCCGTTCACGAGGGCGGCCTTCATCACCGATCTCGGCGCCGAGAACCTCCCTTACGTCCTGCTGGCCTCCGGCTTCATCATCGGCATCCTGATGACGGGCTACGCGTGGAGCCTGGCCCGCCTCCCGCAGCGCTGGGCGCTGGCGCTCGTCCAGGTGCTGATGACCGGCGTTCTGCTCGCGTTCTGGTCTCTCTTCCAGACCGGCGCCACCTGGGTGTCGGTGGCCTTCTACGTGATGGCGAACATGCTGGGGGTGCTGCTCATCAGCCAGTTCTGGACTGTCGCGAACCTGGTCTACGACCCGCGGCAGGCCAAGCGGTTGTTCGGGTTCATCGGCGCTGGGGCCCCGCTTGGCGGCATCGCCGGTGCGGCGCTTGCCTCTACCGCCACCCGGATCGGCTCCACGAACCTCATCCTGCCAAGCGCCGCCCTCATGCTCCTCTGCGCCGGTGTCGTGGCGTACATCGTCGGGCGCGAGCGCGTGGAGGCGGACCCGCTGGTGACCGTGAAGGAGGA
>JACCXG010000145.1 GCA_013697225.1 Acidobacteriota bacterium | reverse complement strand
GGCCAGCCCAGGAGTGGACGTTCAGCCTCTCCCGTCATGAGAACCGCTGGGAGATTGTCCGGGCAGACATGTCAGCCAACGAATAGACGAGCTCTCCGCAGACCGAAGTCTCCACGCAACAGAACTTCTAATGAAGCAGTACGTCATCGCGGGGTTTGCCCTGGCACTGGGGCTGGCCCTCTCTTTTCCTCTTTCAGCGCAAAGCCTCCACAGCTGCGTCGATGAGCTCTGCACCGTCCGGACGCTCCTCGACACTACGCAGGAACCGGGGGGCCCCGCAACGATCGAAGCGCCACGGCTTGGCGATTGGGGCATCGACATCGCCGGGATGGATCGCTCGGTCGCGCCGGGCGCGGACTTCTTCGCCTTCGTGAACGGCACGTGGGCCAGAACGACGGCCATCCCCCCTGACCGGTCGTCCTACGGCGGATTCGCGCTGCTTCGCGATCTGTCGGAGGCCCGGGTTCGCCGCCTGGTGGAAAGCTACGAGCCCGGCGACCCGGCAACCGGCGGGGAGCGGGCCAAGGTTGCCGCCTTCTACCGCAGTTTCATGGACGAGCGGACGGTGGACACTCTCGATGCGAAGCCGCTGGCCCCCCTGCTTGCGGCCATCGTGAAGGCGTCGAGCAAGGAGGACATCGCACGCTCGATGGGGCAGGCCATCGGCGGCTTCGGCCGGAGCTTCTTCGGCCCCGCTGTCACCGACGACAGAAAGAATCCGGACTTCTACGCGCTGCATCTCGCGCAGTCCGGGCTGGGGTTGTCGGATCGTGAGCTGTACCTCGACGGCAGATTCGCCGCCCAGAAGGAGCGGTACCAGGCGTACGTGGGCGGGCTGCTCGGGATGATCGACTGGCCAGAGCCGGACAAGGCTGCCGCGGACATCGTCGCGATGGAAAGGGCGATCGCCGAGGCGCACTGGACGCGGGCCGAGAGCCGCGATCGCGACAAGACCTACAACCTCATGAGCGTTGCCGATCTGCAGCGCGATGCCGCTCCCTTCCCCTGGCCGATCTTTTTCGAGGCCGCTGGCGTCCACGCCGCCGAGCGGGTCATCGTCGCTCAGAGATCGGCCTTCCCGAAGCTGGCGGCCATCTTCGCCGAGGCCGATCTCGCAACGCTCAAGGCCTGGCAGGCCTTCCATACCGTGGACGGGGCGGCGCCGCTCCTGTCCAGACGATTCGTGGATGCGCATTTCGACTTCCGCTCCCGGTTCCTCCAGGGGCAGCCCGAGCAGCGCGAACGCTGGAAGCGCGGGGTCGCCGTCGTCGAGAACGCGATGGGTGAAGCCATCGGGCGCGACTACGTCGAGCTCTACTATCCGCCGGAGTCCAAGGCGATCATGGACGAGATGGTCACCAACATCCGGTCGGCGATGCGGAAGCGGATTGAAGGGCTGGACTGGATGGGCCCGGCAACAAAGGCGCAGGCGCTCGAGAAGCTGCAGCATTTCGGCCTCAAGATCGGGCATCCCGAAAGGTGGCGGGACTACTCGGTGCTGGAAATCCGGAACGGCGACTCTTTCGGGAACGCTGAACGGGCCAGGCGCTTCGAGTGGGACTTCCGCCGCCAGCGGATCGCCAGGCCGGTGGACAGGGGGGAGTGGAGCATGACGCCGCAGACGGTGAATGCCTACTACTCCCCGGTGAAGAACGAGATCGTGTTTCCGGCCGCCATTCTTCAGCCCCCGTTCTTCGATCCGAAGGCGGATCCGGCGGTCAACTACGGCGGCATCGGTGCGGTGATCGGGCACGAGGTGACCCACGGCTTCGACGACCAGGGGCGCAAGTCCGATGGCAAGGGTCTTCTTCGCGACTGGTGGACGGCGGAGGATGCCGCGAGGTTCGACGCGCAGGCGACCCGGCTTGGCGCGCAGTACGAGGCATATACGTTCCCGACGCTGCCCGACATGCGGATCAACGCCCGGGTGGCGATGGGAGAGAACATCGCCGACCTTGGCGGAGTGCTCCTCGGCCTCGAAGCGTACCGCGAGCTGCTCCGCGGGAAGCCGGCGCCGGTCGTTGATGGCTTCACCGGCGACCAGCGCCTGTTCATGGGCTGGGCCCAGGTCTGGCGGACTCTCTGGCGCGACGAGGCGCTCCGGCAGCAGATCGTGAACGGTCCGCACTCGCCCGGCCAGGTCCGCGCTTTTGCGCCGCTCCGCAACGTTGACGCCTGGTACGAGGCGTTCGACGTGAAGCCGGGTGATCCTCTCTACCTGCCTCCCGAGGACCGCGTCCGGATCTGGTAGGCCCTGGCGGGACGGCCGCTCAGGACCGGCAACGCCTACACCCGGTTCTCCGCCGCGACCACCGCGATGAGTGCCTTGATGTAGCCAAACGCGAACGCGAACCCCTGCAGGTTGTTCGTATCCCCCTCGATGGACGGAACGTGGTCCGGCATGATCATGCCGTCGTAGCCTACCTCCTTGTAGACGCGCATCGCCTCGAGCATGTCCACATCCCCATCGTCGATGAACGTCTCGCGGAAATTGAGGAAGCCCCCGGCGATGTTGCGGAAGTGCACGTTGAATATCTTTCCGCGCGTACCGAAATGGCGGATGACGTCGTAGATCTGCTCACCAGGCTTTTCCAGCATTTCAGACACGGTGCCCTGGCAGAAGTTGAGACCGTGAAACTCGCTTTCGGCAATGGAGACGAAGCGCTTCAGGCCGTCCACCGAGCCGAGGACCGTCTCGACGCCACGCCAGCCCTTCCCGCGCGGCATGCCGGGGTCCTGCGGATGACAGGCGAGCCGCACCTTGTATTCCCCGGCGACCGGCACCACTCGCTCGAGGAAGTAGGTGATGCGCTCCCAGTAGGTGTCCTCGTCGACGCGCCCGGCAAGCGTCAGGGGAGGATCCTGGACCCCCTCGGTGTAGACGAAGGTGCTGTACC
>JACCXG010000138.1 GCA_013697225.1 Acidobacteriota bacterium | reverse complement strand
CGCCAGCCCCACCGGGCCCGCCGGGGCCTCCCTGCCGGGCCCCCCCCTGCTCCGCGCCAGGCGCCGCCGCTCCGAGCGTCATGCCGCCGGCGGTTGGAGGTGGCGGCGGTCCCTGCTTCCGCTGCGTTCGTGGCACCGGCGGCCGTACGGCATAACCCATCCGGTTCACCTGAAGCGTGCCACGGCCCGGCGACACGAAAAAGACGCCCCACCCTTCGAGATCCTCCTGCGCACGCGGCACTTCGCCGTTCGCGAACGTCATGATGAAGTTGTCGTACTGCCAGGAGATGGAGAACGTGTCCGGCACCTGCTCGGGATCGGCGTCCGGCACGGCCAGAAAGGCTCCCGTTGCGGCCGTCTTGAGAGGAATCTTTCCGTCCGCGTTCATGAACCAGTGCGCCACGTCGACGTGGTGCGCCCCCCAGTCAGCGACCAGCCCCCCGCCGTACGCATACCACGCACGGAAGCCGAGGCGGCTCGGCTTGAACGGCCGTCGCTCGGCGGGACCCTGGAAGGCCTCCCAGTCCAGGCCCGCGGGAACCGGCTGCGGCTCCTCCTTGGGCCTCGCGTACGATCCGGGCTGGACGATGTAGATGTGGGTGACGTTGCCGAGCACGCCGCTGTCGAGGATCTTCTTGGCCTCCATGAAGTGGTCCCAGCTCCGCTGCTGGGTTCCCACCTGGACGACCTGCTTGCCCTTCTTGTAGGCGTCGAGCATGGCGTTCAGCCGCGGAACCGTGTTCGCGGCCGGCTTCTCGACATAGACGTCCTTGCCGGCGGAAATCGCATCGATCGTCTGCTGGTGGTGCCAGTGATCGGGCGTGCCGATGAGCACGGCGTCGACGTCCTTCCGGTCCAGGATGCGGCGGTAGTCGCCCGTCATCTCCAGCTTGAAGGTCTGACGGGCCGGAGTCATGAAGCTCTCCAGCTTGGCGTTGTTCACCTCGGCGCCGGCGACCCACTGCACGTTCGACTGCCGCGCGAACGAGTCGAACACGCGTCCGGAGCGGTTGCCGCAGCCGATGACGGCCAGGCGGATACGATCGTTGGCCCCCTGTATCCCGAACAGTGGCTTCGTGGCAGCCACCGTGAGGGCGGCGGCGGACGCCTTCAAGAAGTTTCGCCTGCTTTCCATTCTGCTCTCCTTCGTCCGCAGCCCGCAGACGCGTTCACCGGACATGCATGCATTAGAACGTCAATACGACGCGTGCTTCGTTCGCATTTCGCGCCGGCGGGCAGGAACCTGCGGCAATTTCTGTGCGCCTATACTACGGTTTTCGAATCCTGCATGCAAAGTGCAGTGAATGGACTGGCGCGGCGGCGCACCAACGGGATCGTACAACAGGAGCGGGCGGGCGAACCCGGACGCGCTGATGAGCCGTGCAGGCGGTGTATCATCCCTGCTCGATGCCACGACCACGACCTCCCGCCCTGGTGGGCAATCGCAGGTGCAGGAGGTACACAGGCATGGGCCTCCTCCTGTTCGGGGCCATCCTTACGGTACTCACGCCCGGTTCGGCCCAGGAACCGGTCATCCCGGCCTCCGCACCGGCAGCCGCTGCAAATGCGCGCGAGGCCTTCCTGCGAGCCTGCACCAAATGCCATCCGGCTGACCGGGTGACTGCACAGCCCCGCACGCGAGCCGGGTGGGAGGAGAGCATCGTCAACATGCGGACCGCCCGCGGTGCGGTGTTCACCGACGACGAGGTGGCCACGGTTCTCGAGTACCTGGTGAGCGAACACAGCCCCGACAGCCCTGCCCAGGCGGCCGGCGGACGGCAGGGCATGCAGGGCGAAGGCGGGCGTGCGGGTGGTCGCGGCGGACAGGCTGCCGGGCGCGGCGGGCCGAGACCGAATGTTGGAGCCGCCGACCGGCACCGCGTGGACGAGGTGGCCGCTGAACGAGGGCAGAAGACGTATGCGGCCGAATGCGTCACGTGCCACGGTCCAAGCGTGCGGGGCACCGAGCGGGGGCCGAACCTGGTCCGCTCGGCAGTGATGCTCCGGGATCGCTACGGCAGTTCCATCGGGCCGCTGCTGCGGCAGGGGCACCCGATGCAGACTGGCACGCCGAGCGCCAGCCTGACGGATGAGGCGATCACCGATCTCTCCCATTTCATCTGGCACCGGATCAACGACACGCTGCGCGGCTCACGGGTGTTCGTGCCCCAGGACATCCTGACGGGTGATCCCAAAGCGGGCGCCACCTATTTTCGCGGGGAAGGGGGGTGTGCGTCGTGCCACTCGCCCACCGGCGATCTGGCCGGGTACGGAGGCCGGTACAGCCCGGTCGACATCCAGCAGCGCTTCGTGTTCCCCGGAGCGAGCGCAGGAGCCCGCCGTGGCGGAGGCGCTTCGTCAGCCAGGCCGGTCACCGTCACGGTGACGCCGGAAGGGGCCCAGCCTGTATCCGGCGTGCTCGTCAGCCTCGACGACTTCAACGTGGCCTTGCGCGAGGGCGCGGGCGAATACCGCACCTGGCGGCGGACGCCGGGCATGGTCGTCGAGAAGCAGGACCCATTCACGCCGCACGTGGAGCTGCTCGACCGACTCACCGACAAAGCCATGCACGACGTTGTCGCTTACCTGGAGTCGTTGAAATGAGGACACCCCTTCTGATACGGCTGATGGCCCCGGCGCTGATGGCCGCCGTCCTGACGGGTGTCGCCGCCACCGCAGTTCCGCTTGCAGGACAGGGGCGGCTGAATCCCGCCAAGCTGCTGGATCCGGGCACCGACAGCTGGCCCTCTTTCAACGGCGACTACACGGGCCGCCGCTTCAGCACGCTCACCACGATCAACACGTCGAACGTGCACCAGTTGAGCCTCGCCTGGATGCACCGCATCTCCGGCCAGGGACTCGGCGCCATCAAGAGCACGCCGCTCCAGATCAACGGCGTGCTCTACTTCACGGTGCCCGACCATGTCTGGGCCGTCGATGCGCGCACGGGACGGGAGATCTGGCATTACCAATGGCAGACGACCGGGGGGAATCACCTCGGGAACCGCGGCGCCGCGGTGTACGAGGACTGGCTCTACTTCGAGACCCCGGACTGCTATCTGGTGTCGCTCCACCTGCGCGACGGCAAGGAACGATGGCGCAAGCAGATCTGCGATATGGATCGCTTCTACTACGCCTCGGTTGCCCCTATTGTGATCGGCGATCGGGTGATCGTTGGCGTCAGCGGCGACGACTTCGACATGCCGGGCTATCTCCAGTCACACAATGCGGAGAGCGGCGAGATGCTGTGGCGGTGGTACACGGTGCCGCAGAAGGCTGGCGACCCGGGCTCCGAGACCTGGCCGAACGAGGAAGCCATGCGGCACGGCGGCGGCATGACCTGGCAGCCGGTGACCTACGACCCCGAGCTGAACTTCATCTTCGTGACGACAGGGAATCCCCAGCCGGTGATCGCGTACGCCAACCGCAAGGGAGACAACCTGTTCACCGGCTCCGTGGTCGCCCTGCACGGAGATACCGGCAAGATGGCGTGGTACTTCCAGTCGTCGCCGCACGATACGCACGACTGGGACTCAACGCAGACCGCCGTCCTCATCGACGAGGAGGTGAACGGCCAGAAGCGGAAGCTGATCGCGCAGGCGGCCCGCAACGGGCACTACTTCCTCCTCGATCGGGTCACCGGCAAGGCGCTGGTCTCGACCGAATACGTGAAGACCAACTGGTCGAGCGGCTACGACAATCGGGGACAACCCATCCCCGATCCTGCGAAGATGCCACAGGTGGACGGGGCCCTGGTGTCGCCGAACCAGGGAGGGGGCACGAACTGGCAGTCCCCCTCCTTCAGCCCCCGCACCGGCTTGTTCTACGTCAGCGCGGCACGCGCCTTCAGCATCTTTTATCTGTACGACACCAGCGACAATCCCATGGGCTGGGGCGGCATCGATCGCGGCGGCTGGTCGGAGTCGATGGTGCAGGCCATCGACTACAAGACCGGGGAGATCCGCTGGAGCCACAAATGGGAGGGGAACGTGCGGACCGGGCTGGTGAGCACGGCAGGAGACATACTCTTCGCCGGCGGCCCGTCCAACGATCTGGTGGCGCTCGATGCGACCAACGGGCGGGCGCTCTGGCACGCCATCCTCAACGGCCCGATCACGAACGGACCGATCACCTACCAGCTCGACGGACGTCAGTACGTCGTCGCAGCCGCAGGGGATACGCTGTGGAGCTTCGTGATGAACGAAAGGCGTGACGCTGCTTCAAAGTGAGTTGCCAGTTTCCAGTTTCCGGTTTCCGGTTGCCAGTGTGAGCTGGGGGCGCGGAGGAGCGGCGGTGCTGGAGCTGACAACCGGCGGCAATTCGCAACTGGCGCATCGGCAAACGGAACTGGCGACTGGCAACCTGACGCAACTGACCACTGGCAACTGACCACTGGCGACTGACCACTGGCAACTGGCAACTGGCAACTGGTAACTGGAATCGAATCACCCGATGAAATTCGCCATCTGCAACGAGCTCTTCGAGAACTGGGCGTTCGACCGGGTCTGCGGCTTCTGCAAGGAAGTCGGGTACGACGGCCTGGAGCTGGCGCCGTTCACGCTGGCGCCGGTGATCACGGATCTCTCCGCCGCCGAGCGCGCCGCGTTGAGGGCTCAGGCCTCGGACGCGGGGATCGCGATTATCGGCCTGCACTGGCTGCTGGCGGGAACGAGCGGGCTCCATCTGACCTCGCCGGATCCGGCAGTGCGGGCGCGAACGGCCGAGTACCTCGTGGCGCTCGCGGAAGCGACCCGGGATCTGGGTGGTGATCTCATGGTGTTCGGATCCCCCAAGCAACGGTCACTGATGCCAGGAGTCCCGTGGCCGGAGGCGTTCGATCACGCCACCGACACCTTTCGCCAGGCCATCGGCCGCGTCGCAGATGCGGGCGTGTCGATCTGCATGGAGCCACTCGCGCCGGTGGAGACCGACTTCATCAACACCTGCGAGGAAGGCGTGCGCCTGATCGACGCAGTGGGCCATCCGAACTTCGTGCTGCACCTGGACGTGAAGGCAATGTCGAGCGAGGAACGGCCCATCACGGACCTGATCCGCAGCTACGTGCCCCGCACGGGCCATTTCCACGCCAACGATCCCAACCGCCGCGGCCCCGGTTTCGGCGACGTGGACTTCGTGCCGATCTTCCGCGCGCTCGAGGAGTCGGGTTACGACAGATGGGTCTCAGTCGAGGTGTTCGACTACTCTCCGGACGCCGAAACCGTCGCGCAGCAGAGCCTCTCGAACATGCGCAAAGCCCTGTCTTGACTACGCTCCTGCCAGCTCGCGCAGGTTTCTGCCGCAGATGACGCTCCCCTCGAACTTGTCGCCGGCTGGCCCGGTCCAGTGCGTTTCCAGGCTGATCCAGCCTGTGTAGCCATCATCGCGGAGCGCCGCGATCTGCCCGCGCCAGTCCACTCCCATTTCCCCGACAGCGCCCCAGACGGGCTTGTTGTCGCGGACGTGGCAATCCTTCGCGTGCACATGACCGATCCGGTCTGCAGGGATGCTGGCGTAGCCGCCCGGGTAGGGAACCTCGCCGAGGATGAAGGCGTTGGCGGGATCCCAGACGACCTGCACCGACGGGTGATCGATCCGCGCCAGCAACGCGCCGGTCTCCCCTCCTGTCCCGACGTTGCACGCGTGCTCGTTCTCGAGCCCGATGACGACCCCACGGCGGGCCGCCTCCTCAGCGAGCTCGTGGAGGGCCGATGCGACCCCGTCGAAGCACGCTTCAGGCTCCACGGTCCGCCAGTAGGAGAACACCCGGATGATGCCGGCACCCAGGCGTTCGGCAACCTCGAAGGCACGCCGGGTGAGCCTCGGCTGGTCCTCGATGGTGTACGGCGACCCGAACACGTCGTGCTGCACGCGCGTGTCGAGCGGGGGTGAATCCGGAAGCACGCATTTGAGCAATGGGGATGCAAGCGAGATGACGGTCATCCCGCGCGCCTCCACAGCGGTGCGGGCCGCATCAACCTCCGCATCGCTCAGATCAATCATGTTCCGGCCGGACACGACGCGCAGCTCCGCGCCGGTCATGCCGACGCCGGCCATGGCGTCGAGCGCCCTGTCCAGATCGTCGGGAGAGAATTCATCGGTGATAGCGGCAATGCGGAACGGCATGAACAAACGGCTCCAGTAGCGGCAATCGGCTGCGAACCTTCGCGGCTCAGTCTTCAGGAAGCGGGGCGCCCTTGGTTTCAGGGGCCCAGATGAGCGCGATCATTCCCACCAGGTAGACGGTAGACATGACCATCGCGGCGGTGCGGAACGACAGCGCCACGCTCAGATAGCCCAGCAGGATGGGGGCCGGCGCCGCCAGATACCGGACCGTGTTGTAGCAGAAGCCCACACCCGTCCCCCGCAGCCGCGTGGGAAACAGCTCTGGAAAATAGATGGAATAGCCGGCAAACAGCGCGAGCTGGGCGAAGCCCATCATCGGCAGCATCCAGTAGGCATCGGCCGCTGTCTGCAGCGAGTTGAACACGAACGCCGTGATGATCATCCCGCCGAGGAAGGCGAAGAAGAACGCGAGGCGCCGGCTCACGAGCGATGCCACGGCTGTAAACGTCACCATCCCGAGGAACGCCCCCACGTCCTGCAGGGCGGTCCCCCACGCGCGGACGGTGTCGATGGTCTCCTGCGACTCGCCAGCCAGTGCCGTCGAAATCAGCTCAGGCGAAAAGAAGCCGATGCCCCAGAGACCAATCATCCCGGAAACCCCGAGCAGGAGCCCGACGATGCTGTTGCGGCGCCAGCGAGGGTTGCGGAACAGCTCGATCGGCGAGCCGACGTTCTTCTGCAGCGTCGCCGTGGCGTTCTGCTTCGCGCGCAGCCACGCTTCGGGTTCCCGAAGCACGAAGATGATCGGCACGACCAGCAGTGACGGCACGATCCCGACGAAGAACAGCAGGCGCCAGCC
>JACCXG010000137.1 GCA_013697225.1 Acidobacteriota bacterium | reverse complement strand
GTGAACTCCATGTGGACGTCGAGTCCCTCGTGGATGCCGTGATCCTGAAGCGTCCGGATCATCTCGAGGCCGGTACGGTCGCCGACGTGGGCAAGGCGTGGGTACTTGTGGCCGCCGAAGTTGCGCTGAAGGATCCGGCCATCGGCGGTGCGGTCGAAGAGCGCGCCCCAGGCCTCGAGCTCCCGCACGCGGTCGGGCGCCTCGCGGGCGTGCAGTTCGGCCATGCGCCAGTTGTTCACGTACTGACCGCCGCGCATGGTATCGGCGAAGTGCACCTTCCAGCTGTCGCGGTCGTCGACGTTGGCGAGCGCCGCGGCAACGCCTCCTTCGGCCATGACGGTGTGCGCCTTGCCGAGCAGCGACTTGCAGAGGAGCCCGACCTTCACCCCTGCCGCTGACGCTTCGATTGCCGCCCGCAGCCCTGCTCCCCCTGCACCTATGACGAGCACGTCGTGCTCGTGGGTGGCGTATGTCAGAGGATCCTCCAGTCGGTGATCACGCCCATCGAGAGGAGGCGGACGTAGAGATCCGCCAGCGCAACCGAAAAGAGGCTGCCCCATGCCCACCTCATGTGATGCCCGTTGAGCCTGCAGGCGGCGCCGTAGACCTTCGCCTGGCCCGGGTGTCTGGAGAACTGATCGAGCCGGCCGCCCACGAGGTGCCTGAGCGAATGACAGCCGAAGGTGTAGCCGAAGAGGAGGACGAGGTTCGTGGCCAGCACCAGCGTGCCGACCCCGATGCCGAACCGCTGCGCCCCGGTCGCCGGGTCCGTGAACCACATCGCCACCCAGACGTCGTAGGTGAGCACCACGAGGAAGAGCAGTGCGAGGTACAGAAAATACCGATGCACGTTCTGGAGGATCAGCGGGAACGAGTGCTCGCCGAGATATTTCTTGCGCGGTTCACCAACCGCGCAGGAGGGAGGATCTGCCCAGAACGCCTTGTAGTACGCCCCACGGTAGTAGTAGCAGGTGAAGCGAAAGCCGCCGGGCGCCCACAGGATCAGGAGGGCCGCGGAGAACGGCAGCGCGCCGGGCCACCATGCCGGCCGCGCCCACGGTCCAAACCAGCTGTGAGGTCCAGCCCCGAACAGGAGCGGTGAATAGAAGGGAGACAGATACGGGCCGTACTCGTAGTGCTCTCCCTGGAATGCGGCCCATGTCGCGTAGACGACAAACGCGCCCAGAATCACGAATGTGAGGAGCGGTTGCCCCCACCAGGCATCCCGCCGCATTGTCTGCCCGAAGCCCCGCGTTTCGAGCAGGGGGATTACACGCTCGGCCATGTGGGTGTTCTCGCGAGAGGGTTGTCGGCCCGCGCGGAACGCGCGCGGGCCATGCGCGGAACGATACTCAAGGACCGGGGGGATTGCAATGGCGCGGAGCTACTTCGCGTCACCCGGCGCAAAGCAGTAGAACAACCCGGCGCCCCCCGTGCCGACGAGCGCGTCCTGGCTGCAGCCCTTGCTCGGATGCACGGCGTTCCAGGAGATGTTCGGTCCGCCCGTGCGATCGTGGTGGCCGACCTGCGCCGAGCCGGCGCTGTCGCTCGCCCAGTTGTTGCAGGTCCGATCCTCGCCAGCGGGGAAGGCGCGTCCGTCTGGCTGCGAACCCGTCAGGATGTCGTGCTGGTTCGGCTGGTCGCCGACGCCCTTGATCGGTTCACCCTTCTCCGACAGCGCGGTCGTCCGGTACAGCGGGATGCCAAGCCGAGCCAGTTCCAGCGTGTCACCGTGCAGGTGCTCGAGATCCCGCGCAATGACCTGTCCCTTCACGTTGTGCCACGGACCCTTTCCGACCCGATCCCGGGCGTTCACGGCTTGCGCCCCCTGCGTGCTGAGATAGGCGCGCCAAGTACGGCTTCCCGCGCCCGCAGCCTCGGCCAGCTTCTGGCAGTGCGCGTCGGCCCCCTGAAGCCCGCCGAGATTGCCGCCATTGCCGATCGGCACGCTCGTGACGAAAAACGACATTGGTTGTGGCGCCTGGCCGCGGCCGCCACCGGCGGGCTGCTGCCCCTGGGCCGGTGGTGTGGTCGCCTGCTGGGCGTGAGGGATGGCAATGGCCGCGCCGAAGGCCAACACGGCAGCGGCAGCACACGTCGATCGAAACCCTGTCATGGCATTCTCCTCCGAAGGCCGCCCGATGAATGGGGCGGCGGCGTCATCGTACTCGAAACAGCCCCCGGCGGTGACGGTCAGTCGAGCGCGAACACCATCGAGTTGTTGCGGCCGTCGTAGAACCGGCCGAGCGCCCGGAGGTCGGCAGCCGAAAGCGTCTCGAGAACTTCCGTGTACTCGGCCGCTGTATAGGTGGCCGAATGCACGATCAGGTACTTGACGCCCTCCCCCCGCAGGTTGTTTACAGACCGCTGATCTGGGAACCCGCTCACCCGCTCCAGACGCCTGAGGTAGGTGGGGGGAAAATAGCCGCTGTACCCGTTGACGAGCGGCATCCAGTGAAAGGTGGACATGTAAAGGTATCGTGGGTCCTCTCCGGGAGGCGCATTCGGCGGGGCCATCGGGAACTCGGCGACGAGGCCGCGCGGCTGGCGCGCCAGCCAGGCATAGAGCGGCGGAGGCGTATTGTCGAACGCCACCAGGTGCAGGGGCGCCACCCAGTACTCGAGCAGGAGCACACCGACTATTCCAAATGCGAGGGCGCGCCGCAGGATCGGCCGGGCGGACGCCGTCAGTGCGGCCCAGCCATGCGCCGCGAGCACCGCCAGGAACAGGAGACCCAGCACCCACGCACGCGCCGGCGCGCGCAGGCCCCTGAACGTGCCGATGTGTTCGTGGAGCACGGTATAGATGTGGCTGTTCAGGCCGAGCGACAATTCGAATGCTGCGACAATGCCAATCAGGTACGCCACCGTCCACACGGGAGGCGCGACGAGGAGGAGCCCGATGAGCGCCAGGAGCATGGCCGCGATGCCGGGAAACAACCGGCGTTCAGGCGTGCCCCTGCGGGTGTTCCCGTACAGCAGGTTGTACTCGGTCGCCGACAGGTAGCTGCGCGGCTTCGCGCTGAACATCCGGATCTCGTGGGGCCCTCGTGTGCCCACGCGGCTGGACGCGGAGGCGTATGGAAGCGAATAGGCCCATGACACGCAGATGGCGATCACCGCCCCGGCCAGGAGCGCCCGGACGCTGAGCACCATCTGCCGGAGGGGCAGCGGAATGAACTGCACGAGGGTGACGAGTCCGAGGAGCAGCGCCAGGAAGATGCCGTAGTAGATGCTCGAGAGCATCTGAAGCGCCACGAACACGCCCGTGAGCACGCCGAAGCGGGTGCGGCGCGTCTCGAGCGTCCGCTGCAGGGCCCAGAGCGCCCACGGCATCCAGATCGTCCACTGCAGCTCCATGTGCATGTAGTGATCGATCCGGTACGGCGCAAAGGCGAAGATCACGCCGGCAACGATTCCCCCGGCGACACTCCCGGACAGATGCCGCGCGAGCACGAAGGCCCCGACCGCCGACGCCACGATCGCGCCGAGGAGCAGGATGTTGTGCACGAGCAGGGGCGGGAGGCCGAGCCAGAACAGGGGCGTGCCGATGATCCCTTCCACGAGCATCGCGTCTGAGTACGCGAGCACGCCGCGCTCGGGGTAGAACTGATTGCCATCGAACAGGCGCGACGGCGATGTCGCGAGGGCATGCGCAAACCATCGCAGCCGCCAGAGGTTGAAGTACACATCGTGGTGCGGCCAGGCGTGCGTGTGCAGGACGGTGACCTGCGGCCAGGTCATCAATGCCGTGAGCCCCGCGAACAGAGCGGTGACCCCGACCCGGCGGGGCCACCGCCGCAGGTCTTGCGGGCGGGCGTGTTCCGGCACGTCGGACATGTCGGTCGATTTTGTCATGCGTGCCGCGGGAACGGGTGGGGAAGTGTGGCTGGCGGAGAGGTGAGGAACCGGGGGGCTACACCGCCGGACGAGGCTCGAAGATTCTCACGCGCCGCAGAAGGATGTCGAGACACCAGACGAGCAGTGCCAGCACGAGCAGGGCCGGCCAGAGCGGACGCCGTTCCGCGCGGGTTTGCCGGGGAGCGCCGCCGAGCGAGGCGCCGGTCGGGCGCCACTCCCCTCCTGTGGAGTCGGCAATCGATCGCAGCAGCGCCTCGTCCGGCGGGCTGAAGCGGTACTCGCGAGCGGGGTCCGGCAGGATCGTGCGGGTGGTCACACCGCTCGCCCCCTCCGCTCCGGGTACCGTGAGCGTCAGCGCCTGCGCGGCATCGGCCAGGAGCGTCGCCTCGTAACGCCCGGGTGCGGTCTGGCGCGTGGCGAGCTCCACCGGGTGCCCACCCTGGCGTCGTGCGCGAACCGTCGGATTCGCGAGGTTCCGGTACTGCCCGTCCGGCTCGCGCAATTCGACGGCAATCGCCAGGGTGCGTGTCCCGCCGCGCACCGGACCGGGCGTCACCTCGAGGACGACGGCCGGCGGCCGCTGGCGCTGGAGGGCCCTGACGACCGACGAGAAAAACGGGCCGTAGCCGCGCCAGGTCACCCAGTCGGCCCCCCATCGGTCCTTGAGATCGGACGTGAACACGGCCGTGCGGCCGAGGCCGACGGGCCAGAAGGCCAGCAGCGGATCGTCTTCGTCGGTGGCCAGCAGTTCGAGCGCTCCCTCCTTCAGCACCGTCGCTGTCCGCCCTTTGAGGAGCGGCATGCGCGCGAGATCCACACCAGTGAGGAAACCAGGCGTCCTGAGCACCGGGGTGATCGCCCGTTCGTCGAAAGCCGGCGTGGCCGCGCTCTTGGCTTCCTTGACGAAGATCTCCGGTACCTGGGCGGCGTCGGCAACCACATAGGCCCGGCCCTTCCCCCACTCCGCCAGGTCACGCAGGAGATCCGGATCCGCGGAGGGACCGACGGCCACCGTGGACATCGTGATCCGCGACTGCGCCATCTTCCGCACCAGGGCTTCGTACTCGGCGGGATAGGAGCGGCCATCCGACAGCAGGATGACGTGCCTGGCGCGCGCCTTGGCATCCCTCAACGCGAGATACGCCTGCTCGATGGCCGGATAGATCAGCGTGTGCCCTCCGGGGCCGATCGCGGCAATGCTCTTCCGGATCATGTCGCGGTGGCGCCCCACGTTCCGGAGCGTCACGTCCCAGTCGAACTTGTCGTTGAAGGTGAGGATCCCGACCGACTGCTCGTCACTCAGCACGTCCACCGCCGCCTGTGCTGCCGTCTTGGTCAGCTCCATGGATGTGCCCGCCATGCTCCAGGAGCGGTCGAGCACGATGACGAGCGCGACCTCAGGTTCGTCGCGGCGCTCGAAGGTCACCGGTGTCAACCGCTCCAGCGGCGTATGGCGATAGCCCTTCTCCCCGAAGATGGCCTCGCCGCCGGCAACGAGCAGACCCCCGCCCCGCGCTTCCACCCACTCGCTCAACGCGGTCATCGCCGCATCCGAGAACGCCGCCCGCCCCACATCGCTGAGCACGACGACATCCCAGGGGTCGAGATCAGCGGCGGTGGCAGGGATGCCCGCCGGGGGGCGCACGGCGACATCGAAACCAGCGGCCGAGAGCGCGCCCGTCAGGTACTTGGCGCTAGCCGGCGCACTTTCGATGTAGAGGACCGACGGCTTCGGCTCGACCCAGACATCCCGCGCGAAGCTGTTGTTGGCCGTGAGAGGGTCGCCCGCCATCGAGAGCGTCCCCTCGATGACGTGGGGCCCGGGCACGATCAGGGCGGCGTCCACGGTAACGGACGTCATCCCTTGTGTCAGCGTGACCTCGCGGCTGCCGAGCGTGGTGCCGCCGGCCTGCAAGGTCAGGACGGCCGTGCCGGGCCGATGCGTGCCGACACGGAACTCCGCGGCGAATGCGGCTCCGGCGGCGACCCGGTCGGGCAGGGTGACGGAGTCGATCCAGGCATCCGCGATAATCCGCCCTGCAAGCGGCTCCACTGAGACCGTGATCCCCTCGAGCGCAAGCCTGGCGACGGCGGCGGCCGTATCCCCGTCCGTGGCATGGCCGTCGCTGAACAGCACGAGACGCGGCACGTGCTCGGCGGCAAGCTCTCCGCGGGCGGCGAGAAGCGCCCCTTCGAGATCGGTGCCGCCGCGATCGAGCGTCTCACCACCAACCCGGGTCCGCTCGATCTCCGCGAGCCCCCGGAGCGCCGCCGTGCCGTCGACCGTCGTGGTGCTTCGCGCGAATGCCACGATGCGGGAGTGTGCCGGCCGGATCAGCGCCTCGATCTCATCGATGCGGTCGGCCGCTGCCGCGACACTCGTGCTCGCCACGCTGTGCGACACGTCCACGAGATACACGACCGACTCCCGTGACGAGCGCATCGAGATGACGGGGCGTGCCGCCGCCAGCGCGAGCAGCGCCAGGAGCAGGCAGCGCGTGACCGTCTGCAGCACCCGCTGCCTCCTGTTGAAGCGCGTCCGCGCCACGAGCTGGACGGCCCAGATGAGGGGAATCGCCAGCAACAGCCAGAGCGCAACAGGATCAGTCCAGGTCAAAGACACGGGGAATTGCCAAAATTGCCAAGATTGCCAAAAATGCCAAAAAGGTAGGAAGTGCCGCTAACGGCGAGATTGCAGGGACTCGCTCTCCGGAATTTTGGCAATCCTGGCACTTTTGGCAATTTTGGCATTTCTTCTTACACCGTGATTCGGCGTTGCCATGTCCACCACTCGACGAGCGCAAGGGCGAACGCGGCGAGGGCACAGTAGATCCACCAGGGGCGGCTCGAGCCGCCTGGAGGAACGGTCCGCGCGTGTTCAGAGGCCTGCAGGCTCGACCACGTGAGGTTCGAGACCCCGGGTTCCCCGGCATTCACCGCGATCATCCTTCTTGGTCCGGCTCCTTCAGCGACGTGGATCCCGGGGACGCGCAGAATCCCCGTTGTGCTGTTGCCGACATGCACGATTGGAATGGGGTTGCCGGCCGGGTCCTTCAGCGTCACCACTTCCCCCGGGAGCGTGACGAGCCCGGTGGTCCGGTTGTCTCCAGCCGGACGCGCGAGCCAGTCGAGCGCATTGGCCAGGAGCACGGGAAACCCCGGTGCGCCGGCGAGATTGGACTCGTGTGCCCCGAACGTGACGAGCACGAGCCTCGCGCCGGGCGCCTCGCTCACGTACACGAGCGGTGTTCCCCGCAGCGACTGCGCCACAGGTACCAGCCCTGCCGCGGAGTACGCACGCGC
>JACCXG010000125.1 GCA_013697225.1 Acidobacteriota bacterium | reverse complement strand
ACAGCGTCGTCTCGAACGCGAAGTCCCGGCCTTCGCTGACGTGATGCTCGATCTGCTGGAGGAACAGCCGGCTGGCGGCGACGAGCTGCTGCTCGGGGGCCAGGGGGGAAAGGCCTGCGGCGATGAGATCGGCGTTGACGAAGGCAGTGCCGGGCGCGACCAGCGGCAGGTACTTCAGCGCGAACGTGGTTTTTCCTGCGCCATTCGGGCCGGCGATGATCCGGCAGACGGGTGCTGCCGAGGAGTTCACGCTTCCCCCTCTCCTCCGCGAAGCCGGATCCAGGGCTTGGGACGAAGGTTGGAGGGCAGGTACAGGGGATGAACGGGAGTACCGTCCAGGGCCAAGCGCAGGTAACAGAGGCGCTGGTGGTGACCGAGAAGCGCCACGACTTCCTGTGCCCGTTTGCGGATTGCCTTTGGCGGTTGGCCGTAGGCCAGGATGACGAGTTCGGCCTCAGCCGCCATCTGCACGATGATCCGGTTGTTCTCGGGGCCGACGGGGTCGGCCACTTCCAGCAGTCTGTTCTTGTCAGTGGCACGGTAGGCGTGAACGTTGCCCACGAGTTGGCCACCATAACCCCAGCTGCGGACGAACTTCCCGGTCTTGCGCAGGGTCGGGTCGCTGTAGTCCGTGCAGGCCACGCTCGGGTTCATCAGCAGCCAGAGGACGATTGGCGCCGACGTGTCCCAGATTTCGCTCAGCCCGTAGCGGTACTGCTGGCAGTCCGAGAACACGGCGGTGACCGTGGAGTCCGTCGGCCAGGCAGGGCGGTGCCTGCCTCCGGGGTCATGTGTCGGAGTGGGAGGCTTCACGGGGTTCCTCCGTGCGGTGCGACCAGCCGCGTACGGCCGGTGAGCAGTTCCTGCATCATCGCCTGCTTGAGCGCGCGGGTCTTGTCGCGGCGGGCTTCGAGCGCGGACAACTCGGCGTCCATGTCGGAGAGGACGGCGGCGATGGCGATTTGTTCGGGAACAGGTGGAAGCTGGACGGGAAACCTCTTCAACACAGACCAGTCAGAGCGCGGCATGTGAGTGCCGTAGGACACGCCAGCCGCATTCACGAAGTCGTCTGTCTGCACCAGCAGATGCAGGAAGCCACCGCAGAGGCGTGCGTCGCGGGCGATTAGCGGCCAGATTTCGGTTGAACAGACTCCGTCAAACGTTGCGAGCCAGTACTTCTTGAGGTAGGCGCGCAGACGTCCGAACAAGACATCCCCTTTCTTGAAGCTGTACTTCGACGACATCCCTGCGGCGTCGGTCGACATGAGCAGCCGCCCGCAACCCTCGCCGCCGATAGACTCCAACTCAACGCACTGCGTCCCGGGTGGCGTAGATGAAGCGACGACCTTGGCGTTACGAATGGATGCGATCTCGCCGAACTCCACTACCTCCCACGTTCCGCGAAAGCCGGGGAGGCGGGTCTGGCCGGTGAGGAGCTGCTGCATAGCGGCCCCCTTGAGGTCGCGCTTCTTGGCGATGAGCCGCGTCAGTCCCTCCAGCAGCGCATCCACATCGCTCAACGCCGCCGCGATGGCGCGTTGTTCGGGGAGAGGTGGCAATAGGATTAAAATCGAGCGGACGAGTGAGCTGTTGAGATTCTCCTGATTGCCCGTGTTACTCAGATTCCTGATGGCATCGTATTGACTTGCGAGGAAGTGGAATATGAATTCACGAGATGCACCATGTTTCAGAGAAACAGCCGCACATGCTTGGTTTGTGGCGGCTTCAATTCCAAGGATGCCGACCTTTCCGCGTGTCTTGCCCTGGCCGTAGAGCGCCATCAGGAGCGTTCCACTCGGCAACAGCTTCGCGGCAGAGTTGTTCAGTCCTTCCTTCGTAATGAATTGCTCTGCGTGATTGATCTTGTAGAAATCAACTTCTGACGTGGTAATCCACGGAATGTCACCATTCCAATATTTGGCGTTCGTCCGGCTCGGCGTGCCGCCTGCGGCTACAGAGGCGAGTTCACCGAGGGGTATAACCTCCCATTCCTCCGGAATGACCCCCAGCTCCGTTAGCTTATAGCCGGGCCTCACTTCCATGACGCCCCCATCTTCGCGAGGTGCTTGTCCACCCGCGCGGCGAGCGTCGCCACTTCGTCCACGAGCGTCGGTAGCGGCGTCGCGTAGCGCCCGGCTAGTTGGCGAATGCGGCCGGTGAGCGTCTGCGACACGCGGTCCAGCTCTCCCTGCACGGCGGCCGACAGGCGGGCCATCCACTTGTCGTCCACCACCAGCGTCTTGA
>JACCXG010000111.1 GCA_013697225.1 Acidobacteriota bacterium | reverse complement strand
TGACCCTCCCCTTGCCGCGCGGTGTCGAAACCCGTGCCGTTGTCGGTGATGCGCAGCGAGATGTGGTCCCTGCTGGCCGAGAACGTGATGGCCGCACGGGTGCAGCTCGAGTGACGCACGATGTTGTGCACGCTCTCCTTGAAGATCAGGAACACCTGCCGGCGGACATCCGCTCCGAGCTCGATGTCGCGTGCCGCGTCTGGGGCATGAAACTCGAAGGCGATGTGCCGTGCCGTGAACACGTCACTGCAGAAGCGCCTCATGCGCTGCGTCAGGTCGCTGAGGTGATCTTTCCGCGGATCGATCGCCCACACGATGTCGCTCATCGTGTCCATCAATTCGGATGAGGCGCCCGTAATCTGCGAGAGTGGCTCCCTGACCGACTCGCCGCGGTCTCCGACGCGCTGGCGCACCACCTCGCTCAGGATGGCGATCTGCGAGAGGCTCGAGCCGATGTCGTCGTGCAGGTCGGTGGCGATTCGCGTCCGCACACGTTCCAATTCCAGCAGCCGACGCATGCGGTAGCGGTGCAACGCGTGGGCGCCAACCCCCAACGTGAGAAATGCCGCCGTCAGGAACCACCATCGTTGCCACATCGGCGGGAGGATGTGAAAACTCACCGCCGCTGGAATCGCACTCACCTGATGGTCCGCATCGATCGCGCGAACCGTGAAACGGTAGCGGCCCGGTGCGAGATTGCTATAGAAGATCGTCCGAGTCGACGTTGGGTCACTCCATTCCCCGTCGGCCCCTTCGAGCCGGTACTGGTAGCGCCGGTTGCCTCCGATCCTCGCGCCCAGGCTGAGGACATCGATCTGCAGACTGTTCTGGCGGGCGGCCAGGGCCGGGGTGGTGATGGCGCTCACCCCCAGCTCGGGAAGCGGGAATACGGCGCCCGCAATCCGCAACCCGTCAATCAGGATCCCCGGGGGCTGCGCCGGGCCGTCGAGTTGCGGCACGAATCGCGACACCCCGTTCAGGGTGCCGAACCAGAGCGCGCCGTGGCGGTCGCGGAACGCGCTCTCGATCTCGTTATTGCTCAACCCATCGGCGGTCGTGAAATGCCGGATCCGGCCGGTGTCGGGATCAAGGCGGTCGACGCCGCGGGCCGTTCCCAGGTGGATGCGGCCCCAGCGATCCTCCGAGATACTGCGCACGCTGTCGCTGGCCAGGCCATCGCGCACGGTATACGTACGGAACTGTGGCCGCTCCATGGTGGGCGTATCCGCACGGCTGACGCCACGAGTGTGGCTGCCGATCCAGAGGCGTCCGCGACTATCGACAAAGAGGTCGCGGAGCTCACCAGCCGCGACACCGTCGACCGCGGTAAAGAAGGTGAATACTCCCGAGGCGAAACGCGCCAGCCCACCCCCGGCAAATCCGATCCACACGTTACCGGCCGCATCCTCGGTGAAGGCGATGGCGGCACCGAAGTGGACGTCCGTCGCGGTGCGCAGTCCGTCAGCTGTGGAATAACGGCGAAAGGAGCCGGTCTGTCGCTGCCATCGCGTCACGACGTCCTGCCCGGAGGGGTTGGTACCGAGCCAGATATCGCCCCGCGAATCTTCGAAGGCGTGATAGACCCTGTCGCCCGTCAGACCGTCGCGTGTCGTGTATACGGCGCGTGGGCGCACCTGCGCGAGCTGCCGGACGTCGTCCACGGCAGGAAACCGGTATAACCCTTCCGCCGTGGGCACCCACCAATCGCCGAGATGATCCTCGATGGCCATCCGTGGGAATCCACGGCTCGCCCAGGCCACTGATGCAGGGACGTTCGATCGCACCCGTACGAACTGGTTGTTCTCGAAAAAGTTGATCGCGCCCGTCTGGCCGTCGATCACGTACAGCGTCCCCTGCCGATTCTCCGAGATCGCGGCAACCCAGCCGCGCTCCGCCCGTTTCTCGATCGAGTACGTCGTGAACCCGCTGCGATCGAGCCGAGACGCGCCGTTGGTGTCTGTTCCGATCCACTGGCTTCCGTTGGCATCCGGGGTAATGGTGTTGAGGGCGTCGCCGGTGATCCCGTGGTCGACCGAATACACACGGAAACGCCGCCCGTCGAAATGGCCCAGCCCGTTGTTCTGCGCAAACCACAGCTCGCCGTCGGGAGCGGCATGCACATCGCGCACACCCTTGCCGCTGATCGCTGTATCGTAGCGATAGGCGGTACCCGGGGCGTCCGGGAGCGGTACCTGCCGCGCGTCTGAGGAACGTCCGGCATCGCGCGCCACGAATCGCGCCGCCGACAGAGCCTGTCTCGCGACCACAACCTTGTGCGACTCGGGGACGAACGCCAGAAGCCCGAACCTGTGTCCCACCCAGATGCGCCCGTCCTTGTCCTGCAGCAGGGCGCGCACGTAGTCGGGTTGACCGGCCGGGGCGAGCTGATGCTCCACCATGTCACCCCCCGGCAGGCGGCGCACCACACCCCGTGATGTGCCGATCCAGAGGCTGCCCTCGCCGTCCTCGAGAAAGGCGTGGACGTGCAGGGTGCCGTTCGCCGGGGCTTCGACACCCAGATCCAGCTTGCGGAACGTGACACGGCCGTCACGTGCCTCCTCGATCTGCACCACGCCATCCTCGGTGCCGACGAGGATACGTCCGGCGCGGTCCTGGTAGAGAACGTGGGCGAGGTTCGCGGCCCCGCTGCCCACGGAATAACTGGTGAACAGATGCGCCGGACCCGCCGGCGGATGGGCTACTCCATCTCGGTTGACCTGGGCACGCGCGAGGCGGCTGACGCCCGCCTCGGTGGCGACCCAATAATCGCCTTGACGCGTCTCCAGGATATCGAAGACCGAAGCGCTCCCGAGTCCATCACGCGTGGAATATTCGATGAACCGCTGTCCATCGAAGCGGTTGAGCCCTTGCATGGTGCAGAACCACAGAAAGCCTCGCGAGTCGAGGACGATGCGGCGGACGTGGTCGTGCGCGAGTCCGTCTGCGGTCGTGTAGATCCGCACCGGCAACTGCTGGGCGTAGACAGCCGACGCTGCCGTCAGCATCAGCGCAACGAGCAGTGATATCACATAAGGGGCGACTGATCGGTGCGTGACTCTACTCACGCGGCGTGACCGCTCAGCCGAATCAGTCCGCCAATCTGCGGCGTCATTCGGCGGGTCCGAGACGAATCCCTGGCGTGAGGAGCATGTGGGGAGGATTATGAGGTAGAACTCGCTCGGTATTCCGCACCCAACGACCATGGCAGGTCGCCGACAGGTGTCGGATTGTGTCGGCCTCCACGGTTAGTTGGAGTTCGTCCAGCCGTTCGGTTCGATGGGCGTCGCTCATCCGCGCCTCCTCGTAATCTGGTATCAGCCGACGGTCTTGTTTTTTAAGACCGTCAGGTGCGCGCCGCTGTTCTACTGAACACCACCGAATTCCTCTGAGGATACATCACACCCACGACGAGATCGCAGCGAGTTGTGCAGATCCACGTGCGACTCGAGCAGCGCGGCTCGAGGTGGATCAATGCGGGACTGTAGCGCTGCCGTCTGACGCTTGGCTCACCGTCCGACGACGACACCGATGATGACAACGAGTAACGTAACGCCTGGACAAAGGCTCGACCGAATGAGCGTCGAAGGCGATCGAGCGCGACCGACTGTTGGTCGCCGCCTGGAATCGCACGGCCGGAAGTGATCAGACTAGATAACGAGATCTTACACAATTTCTGCCGACGCCCATCCTCGATTCGGTTCAAACCGCTCAATACAAAGGGTGATCGCCTCCGCGTTAGGAAGAGCGCCGGCGTATGCGATAATCTGCTGCAGGCCGCTCGCAAATCGTTGATTTTAAAGACGGAGAGATGTCCGAGTGGTTGAAGGAGCACGCTTGGAAAGCAATTCTGGTGACGTTTACCAAGCGACACCTAATCACCCGAACGCACAACGGGATCAACGACTTGCCGCTACAAGATGCTCCTTGATGTGACTCGCTGAGTGGCGGTATTCGTCGGTCGTTTCGGGCCCACCTTACACAGTTCCTACACAGTCCCCGTTTCGACTTGCCCGATGCCTGCGCCTCCGTGCCGATTGGCCTAGCTTGACGGACCACACTCGCGGAGTCATATTACTTCCATGGCACTCGCGAAAAAGAAGGCGACCACCATCGCGCTGGATCCGGAGGATGATCGGCTGCTCTCCCGGGCTGCGCAGGAGCGCGGGGTCTCGCGTTCCGAGTTCATCCGACAACATCTGTCTCTCGTCCTCGAGCAGTACCGACGACATCCGAAGCCCCGAAGCGCGGGCATCGTCCGAGCGTTGAGGGAGCGCGGCGACGAGTCCGAGTTGTTCAGTGCCGGCCGGTAGCGCCGCCGCGCTGATCTGCGACACCGGAGCGCTCATCGACTATCTCGTCGAGAGTGCGCCCGACCACAGACTCTTCCGAAATGCGATCGACTAGGCACGCACCCGCTATGTACCGGGTCTCGTGCTCGCCGAGGTCGACTACTTCCTTCGCGACGAGCGCCAGGCGATGCACGCGTTCATGCAGGACCTCGCCCGCGGCGCCTTCACGTACGCGCCGCCTACGATGGGTCAACTCTCGCGTGCCATGGACGTGGACAGGCGCTTCGCGGACCTCGACCTG
>JACCXG010000083.1 GCA_013697225.1 Acidobacteriota bacterium | reverse complement strand
GAGGCGCTCATTCTGCGCACCTACAAGCTCGCCGAGTCGGATCGGATCGTGGTGTTCCTGACCCGCGACCGGGGGAAGAAGCGCGGGGTGGCGAAGGGCGCCAGACGGGCGCGCTCGCCGTATCATGGAGCGCTGGAGCCGCTGACGTGCGCCGGGGTGGCCTACTACGAGCGCGAAGGGCGGGAACTGGTGCGGCTCAACTATGTCGAGCCCACCCGCTCACCGTTGTCGGTTTCGGGAGAGGCGCTGGGCCATGTAGGGTATTTTGCGGAGCTGATTGATGAGTGGGCCCCCGACGCGCATGCGGACGAGAGGCTGTTTCGCCTTGGCGCGTCGGTCATGGACGGGCTGGCAGGCGGCGCGCCGGTCGAATCGGTGGCTCGGTATTTCGAGTACTGGCTGTTGAGGCTGCAGGGCGTCTATCCCTCGATCCGGCAGTGTCCGGCCTGCAGTGCCGCGCTCTCGGACGGGGCCGCGATGCCGCCCCACGAAACCGTGTTCGTGTGCCGCGGCTGCGCCCCTGGCGGGGGGACGGCGCTCTCGTCCGAGGCGATGCTGTTTCTGCGGAGCGCGGGCAGTTTGGCGCCGGAAGCGCTGGGCACGCTCACGCTGGGCACGCGTGCGGCGAGGGAACTGGAGACGGCGCACAGGCGCCTGCTGAACGTGCATCTCGAAAAGGAGCTGAAATCGGCCCGCGTGCTGCGTGAAATGCGGCAGGCCCGCTAGGGCACTCTTCGATTCTCGATGGTCACCCTTCAACAACTCATTTTCAAGCTCTCCGAGTTCTGGACCTCGCGCGGCTGCCTTCTGCAGCAACCGCTCGACATCGAAATGGGCGCCGGGACAATGCACCCGGAGACGTTTCTCCGCGTGCTGGGGCCGGATCACTGGAGTGTTGCCTACGTCCAGCCGTCCCGGCGGCCGGCCGACGGCCGCTTCGGGGAGAACCCGAACCGGCTCTTCAAGCATCACCAGTTCCAGGTGATCCTCAAGCCGGCACCCGATGAAGTGCAGCAGTTGTATCTCCAGAGTCTCGAGGCGTGCGGGATCGACCTGCGGGCGCACGATGTACGGTTCGAAGAGGACAATTGGGAATCCCCGACGCTCGGCGCCTGGGGCATCGGCTGGCAGGTCCTCTTCGATGGGCAGGAGATCACCCAGTTCACGTATTTTCAGCAGGCGGGTGGCGTGGATCTCTCACCCATCTCCGTGGAGCTGACGTACGGTCTCGAACGCTTCGCCATGGCGCTCCAGGATGTAGACAACGTCTTCGAGCTGGAGTGGGGCGCCGGCGTGAAGTATCGCGACGTCCGGCATAGGGACGAGGTGGAGCAATCCAGGTATGCGTTCGGCCAGGTAGAGATGCCAGCCGCCGAGCTCCACGCGCTGCATCGCAACCTGTTCGACCAGTACTACGGGCTGGCGGGCATGCTGCTGCGCTCGGGGCTCGTGCTGCCTGCGCTGGACTATTGTCTGAAGTGCTCGCACATGTTCAACCTGCTCGATTCCAGCGGCGGCATTGGTGTGACCGAGCGCATGGCGTACATCCTCCGCGTGCGTGGACTTGCGGTGGCCATTGCCAAAGCGTGGGTGGGTGAGAGCCGACCGCCCGCCAGTGCTGAGGCCGAAGCATGATCGCGGTTCAGCGTAGTCTTCGGGGTCCGGTGACGGCGCAGGGTCATGGATAGAGAACTGCTGATTGAAATCGGGGTCGAAGAGCTCCCCGCCGCCTGGCTGCCGGGGCTGACCAGGCAGCTGGGTGAGCGTCTGGACGCGCGTTTGAAAGAGTACCGCCTCGCCCCCAGGGCCCCGATTGAAACGTACAGCACCCCCCGAAGGCTGACCGTGCGGCTCGCGAAGATCGCGGAGCGCCAGGAAGACCTGGAGGAGCTGGTCACGGGGCCTCCCGTGTCTGCCGCCTTCAACGCCGCCGGCGAACCAACGCCCGCAGCGGTCGGCTTCGCGAAAAAGCAGGGGGTCGCCGTCGAGGATCTCGGCCGGGCAAGTTCATCGCGCGGCGAGTACCTGACCTATCTGAAGCGGCAGCGCGGCAGGAGTGCCCTCGACACGCTTCCGGGGGTGCTTGGCGGGGTGCTCCGCGACCTGTCCTTCCCCAAGCAGATGCGCTGGGACGCCACGCTGGACGATGGACGCGGCGAGTTCGTGTTCGGGCGGCCGATTCGGTGGCTGTTGTTCCTGTACGGCGGGCGCGTCGTGCCGTTCACCGTGACCCGGCCGCCATACGCCGCGGGTCCGCTGGTACAGGAGGTCCATTCCGGAGCGCTCACCTACGGCCATCGGTTCCTGGCCACGAGCGGGCGTGCCGGACGCTCCATCAAGGTGCGCAGCTTCGACGAGTACCAGGCGCGCCTCAAGGAACACTTCGTCGTGCTGGAACACGCGGAGCGCCGCGACCGGATCGCACGGGATCTCGAAGGGCATGCGCGGCGCCTCGGCGGCCGCGTGGCCCTCAAAGAGCACCAGGCCCTCATCGACGAAGTCGCGGACCTGGTGGAGTTTCCGGGAGTGGTCGCGGGCTTTTTCGATCCGGCCTTTCTCGGGCTGCCTGCCGAGGTGCTGGCCACCACGCTCGTGCACCACCAGCACTACTTTCCCGTCGTCTCGGAGCGGGGCACGCTGAAAGAGGCGTTCCTTGCGGTGGTGAACACGCAGCCGAAAGACGAACGGCCCATTGCCAGGAACGCCGAGCGGGTGGTGACCGCCCGGCTCCGCGATGCCCGGTTCTTCTGGGAGTCCGATCGGCGGACGCCGCTGGAGTCGCGGCTCGATCGGCTGCACACGCTCCTGTTTCACAAGGCGCTCGGAAGTTACCGCGACAAAGCGCAACGCCTCGAGACGCTTGCCGCCTGGGTGGCTTCGGACGCCTTCGGCGTTCCGGACGCTGCCGGGCACGCCGCAACGGCCGGACGGCTGGCCAAGGCTGACCTGACCACCGACATGGTGTTCGAGTTTCCGGAGCTGCAGGGCACGATGGGCGGCATTTACGCGCGCGAGGAGGGAAGGCCCGAAGAGGTCTGGAAGGCCATCTACCATCACTACCTGCCGGTGGCGGTCGAGGCCGACGCCCCGCCGTCGTCGGCGGCGCTCGGGCCGGCAGCCGTGACGTGGGGCGCCGTGTCGCTCGCAGACAAGCTCGATACGGTCGTCGGACTGCTTCACGCGGGCGAGCGGGCCACGGGCTCCCGAGACCCGTTCGGCCTCCGCAGACAGATGCACGGTATTGTCCGGATCCTGATGGACCTCCCGGAGCTCACGGGGCTCGATCGCGAGCTGACCATCGACAGCCTGGCGTCGCACGCCGTCCAGGCGTTCGGTGCAACCGGAGAGGTAGCCGCCACGGTGCGCGGATTCGCTCTCGAGCGCGTGCGCTACGCGCTCGAAGGTCGCGGGTTCGCGACCGAGCTCGTCCGCGCGGTCACCGCCACCCCGGACGTCTCGCCGTTGCGCGCCCGCAGGGTGGCGCGGGCACTCCAGGGGCTCCGCGCCTCGGAAGACTTCCAGGCGTTGGCTGTGCTGTTCAAGCGGGTGAAGAACATCGCCCGCGAACTGCCGGAGCCGGCAGATCTCGATCGTGACGCCCTCACGGAACCGGCGGAACGCGCCCTGCTGGACGCGCTGGACGCACGCCGGCCGGCGGTGGCCCGGGCTGCCGCCGGGGCTGATTACACCCGGGCTCTCACCGAGATCGCCGCCCTGCGGCCGGTCGTCGATTGTTTTTTCACCGAAGTTTTTGTCATGGCAGACGATGCACGCGTGAGGACCGCGCGTCTGACGCTGATGGCGAGCCTGCGGGATCTGATCCTCGATCTCGCGGATATCTCTGAAATCGTTCCTCACACGGAGTAGGCACTGAATGGCGAAGAAACTCGCACGGAAGAAGTCGAGCGCGAAGTCCGGATCCAGAAAAACGACGGCCGGGAGGAGCACCGCGAAGGCCGCCGCCGCAAGACGGCGGGCCGCCCGGAAGACGGCCGCAGGAAAACCGGCGGGGTCAAAGCCTGCCGCCAGGAAGGTGTCAGCGCGGAGACCAGCGGCACGCAGGGCGGGGGCCAGGAAGACCGGTCGCGGCGGGCGCAAGTACGTCTACTTCTTTGGCCGCGGCAAGGCGGACGGCGACCGGACCATGAAGGACCTGCTCGGCGGCAAGGGGGCCAACCTCGCGGAGATGAGCAGGGCCGGTCTGCCTGTTCCGGCAGGCTTCACCATCTCGACCGAAGCTTGCACGGTCTACTACAAGGAAGGGCGCACGATCCCTCCCGCCATCGACCGCGAGATGGTGGAGAACCTTCGGAAGCTCGAAGCGGCGGCGGGCGCGACGCTGGGGGACCCCTCCAACCCGCTCCTTGTGTCGGTCCGCTCGGGCGCGAAGTTCTCGATGCCCGGGATGATGGACACGATCCTGAACCTCGGCATGAACGATCAGACCGTCGAGGGCATGAAGGCACGCACGAACAACGGCCGCTTTGCCTACGACAGCTATCGCCGCTTCATTCAGATGTTCGGCGCCGTCGTGCTGGAGATTCCGAAGGAGGCGTTCGAGCACGAGTTCGAGCGGATCAAGGAGGAGCGCGGCGCTCATCTCGACACCGACCTCGGCGAGAAGGCCTTGAAGGAGGTCGTCGCACGCTTCAAGGAGGTGGCGCGGGAGCGCAGCGGGCGTGACTTTCCGCAGGATCCCCTCGAGCAGCTTCGCGGGGCGCGCGATGCGGTCTTCCGCTCCTGGAACAATGCACGCGCCATCGAGTACCGCCGCATCTACGAGATCCCCGACGCGATTGGCACCGCGGTCAACGTGCAGATGATGGTCTTCGGGAACACCGGCGAGCGATCCGCCACGGGCGTGGGCTTCACCCGGAACCCGGCGACCGGGGCCAACGAGTTCTATGGCGAGTTCCTCGTAAACGCGCAGGGGGAGGACGTCGTTGCCGGGATCCGCACGCCGCAGCCGATCGTCGAGCTCGGCAAGGTGCTGCCGGAAGCGTACGAGCAGCTTCGCGAGATCACTTCCCGCCTGGAGAAGACCTACCGCGACATTCAGGATTTCGAGTTCACGATTCAGGACGAGCAGCTCTACATGCTGCAGACGCGCAACGGCAAGCGGACGGGGTACGCCGCGGTCGTCATTGCCACGGACCTCGTCGAGGAGAAGCTGATCACTCCGAAGGAGGCCGTGCTCCAGGTCGATCCCGAATCGATTTCACAGCTGCTCGCCCCAGGGTTCGAGCCCAAGGCCTGGAAAGCGCTGCCGGTCGCCACGAAAGGGCTGCCCGCCTCGCCGGGTGCCGCGTCGGGTCAGGCGGTGTTCACGGCCGATGATGCCGTCGAATGGACGCGCCAGGGCAAGCAGGTCATTCTGGTGCGGAAGGAGACGGTGCCCGATGACTTCCACGGAATGTTCGTCGCACAGGGCATCCTGACGGCAACCGGCGGAATGACGTCACATGCCGCGGTTGTCGGCCGCCAGATGGGCAAGCCCTCCATCGTCGGGGCGGGATCGCTCGAGATCAGCGAGAGATCGCGCTCGTTCAGCGTTGGCGGGCAGACCATCAAGGAAGGGGAGTACGTCTCGTTCGATGGTCTGACCGGCGAGGTGAAGATCGGGCAGGTCCCCAGCCGGCCGAGCGAGATTCTGCAGGTGATTTCCGGAGAGATGCAGCCGGAGGACTCCGACATCTACCAGCGTTTCCACAGGCTGCTCTCCTGGGCGGACGGGTTTCGCCGTCTGGGCATCCGCGCGAATGCCGACCAGCCGGATCAGGCAGAGACTGCCTATGCGTTCGGGGCGCGTGGGATTGGCCTGTGCCGGACCGAGCACATGTTCTTCGGTGAAGGGCGTATCCCGATCGTGCAGCGGATGATCCTGGCCGACAACGAGGCGGACCGCCGCCGGGCCCTCGACGAGCTGCTGCCGATGCAGCGTGAAGACTTCTACGGGGTCTTCAAGGCGATGCACGGCGAGCCGGTGACGATCCGGACGATTGACCCACCGCTCCACGAGTTCCTGCCGAAACGCGAGGACCTGATGGTCGATATCGCCCGGCTGGAGGCGCAGGGCAAGAAGTCGAAGGAGCTGGATGAGAAGCACACGCTGCTGCGGCGCGTGGAGCAGCTCCACGAGTTCAACCCGATGCTCGGCCACCGCGGCGTTCGTCTCGGCATCACGTATCCGGAGATTACCGAGATGCAGACGCGGGCGATCATGGAGGCTGCCTGCCAGCTTGCTCGGGAAGGCACGCACGTCATCCCCGAGATCATGATTCCGCTCGTCGGTCATGTGAAGGAGCTGCGGGACCAGAAGGCGGTGGTGGACCGCGTGGCGGCCGAAGTGATCAAGGAACAGGGGGTGGCGGTCACCTACCTGGTCGGCACGATGATCGAAGTGCCGCGCGGCGCTATCACCGCGGACGAGATTGCGCAGGAAGCGGAGTTCTTCTCGTTCGGCACCAACGACCTGACCCAGCTCACTTTCGGGTTCTCACGCGACGACATCGGCAAGTTCCTGGGCGCGTATCAGGACAGGAAGATCCTGGACAAGGATCCGTTCGCCACGATCGACACGGTGGGCGTCGGCCAGCTTGTCCGCATCGGCGTTCAGAAGGGGCGCTCGACGCGGCCGAAGCTGAAGGTCGGCATTTGCGGCGAGCACGGCGGAGATCCCTCCTCAGTCCACTTCTTCGAACAGGTGGGGCTCGACTATGTCAGCGCCTCGCCCTACCGCATTCCGGTCGCCAGGCTGGCCGCGGCGCAGGCGGCGCTGCAGGTCAAGGTCGGGGATTGATCCGGGTCTACAAACACGAAGCGGGGTCCACCGAATGCGTCGAGAAGGTGGACCCCGCCTGGCTTCAGCCTGACAGTGGCGTCATGGTGTGGGTGGATCTGGACCAGCCCACACCGGACGAGGCCCGCATCCTCTCGGACGTCTTCCATTTTCACGAGCTCGCGGTAGAGGACGCGGTCTCCGAGATCCATCACCCCAAGGTGGAATCGTACGGGGACTATCTCTACGTGATCCTCCATGGCATCGACTTCAGTGCCGGGGACCACTGCTTCAAGACCCGCGACGTCGACTTCTTCGTCGGCCCCGGGTTCCTGGTGACGGTGCATCCTGGCGTGTCACGGTCGATCGGTCATGTAGCCGCCCTCTGCACCCGCAATCCGCGGATCCTCGGCGAGGGCTCGGCGGCCCTCATGCACCGCATCGTCGACACAATGGTCGACAACTACCGGCCGGAGGTCGATCAGCTGCTCGAGCGCCTCGACAAACTCGAAAAGGATGTTTTCGGGTCCCCCGACGCCCTGCTCGGGCGCCAGATCCTGGACTTCAAGCGGGACGTCGCCTCACTCCGCCGCATTGTCCTTCCGCAGCGTGATGTCGTGGGCCGGCTCGCCCGCCGGGAGTTCCCGCTCATCTCCGAGACGTTGTCGTACCGGTTCCGCGACATCTACGACAGCCTCGTGCATCTGGCCGACGAGGCCATGTTCTTCCAGGACCGTATTACAAGTCTGCTCGAGGCGAATCTGGCAACGGTGTCGAACCAGCTGAACGGCATCATGAAGATGCTGACGCTGATCTCCACGATTTTCCTGCCGTTGTCGGTCCTGACCGGGTTGTACGGAATGAATGTCGAGCTGCCGCGCCTGCCCGGCGGCGAGGCGGCTCAGTTCTGGTGGGTCCTGACCATCATGGCTGCCGTCTCCACCAGCATGATTCTGATGTTCCGCGGGCGCCGCTGGCTGTGACGAGCCCCGCACGCGTTCACCTCTCGACCCGCTAGAATCAACTCTGTCCCGTGCCCAGGATCCATCGTCTTCCGCTCCACCTGGCAAACCAGATTGCCGCCGGCGAGGTCGTCGAGCGCCCGGCGTCCGTCGTAAAGGAGCTCGTCGAGAACGCCCTCGACGCCGGAGCCACGCGCGTGGCCATCGCCATCGAGTTCGGCGGCAAGAAGCTGATACGGGTGGAAGACGACGGAGAGGGGATGGGGCCGGAGGATGCCCAGCTCGCCGTCGAGCGCCATGCGACGAGCAAGATCGCCAGGCCTGAGGATCTCGGGGCCATCCGCACGCTCGGATTTCGCGGGGAGGCGCTGCCGAGCATTGCGTCCGTGTCACGTTTCGTTCTGAGGACGCGGGCCAGGGGGGGCGAATCGGGAACGGAAATCCGGATGGAGGCGGGGCAGATCGTCTCGGTCCGGGAGGTCGGCGCCCGTGAAGGCACCAGCATCGACGTGGCGGAGCTCTTCTACACCCTTCCAGCGCGGCGGAAGTTTCTCAAATCGGACACCGCGGAAGCGGCGCAGATCTCCAGGCTGGTCACGCAGATGGCGCTCGGCTATCCGGAGATCGGCTGGTCGCTGACGTCCGGTCCGCGCACGCTTCTGGAGTGCCCGCCCGCCGCCGACCTGTCGCAGCGTTTTTTCCAGCTGTTCGGCGAGCGACCGGATCTCCTCGAGTTCCGGAAGGAAGCGGGGGGGCTGAAGGTTCACGGCTACGTGGCGGCGCTCGGCGACGCCGGCCCGGTGCGAGGCGTGCAGCACGTGTTCGTCAACCGGCGGATCGTCAAGGACCGCACCATCGCGCACGCCATCATCGAGGCGTACAGCGTGGCCACCATCAAGGAGCGCAGCCCGGAGGTGCATCTGTTCATCGAAATCCCGCCCGACCGAGTGGATGTCAACGTCCACCCGACGAAGGCGGAGGTGCGGTTCCTCGAGGGATCGCTCGTGCACGAAGTGCTGCGGCGCGGGCTGGCCGATGCCCTGGGCCGCGGATCTGCGCCCGAGCTCCAGCTGACGCCGTTCGATCCCCGTCCGGGCGAGCCGCAGCCGATGACGATTCCCGGCGTGATGGCGGGTGCGACGGTTGGCAGCCGGTGGTCGCCCGCGCCCTATCCCGCCGGGCGTCCGATCCCCTACGCCTCGCCGGAGAGTGTGCGCCCGGCTGACGCGGTCCCGGCGTTCGCCGCCCCAGGCACGGACGGCCAGGAGTCCCGTCCCGTCACCGAACCTCCATCCGACGCCGCGAGCCCAACCGCCGGACTCTCGTCGCGCCCCATGATTCCCCTCGGACAGTTCCGGGACACGTTCATCATCGCCATAGACGACGAGGGGATTGCGATCATCGATCAGCACGTGGCGCACGAGCGGGTGCTCTTCGAGCAGGTCATGGAGAGGCTGACGTCCGGACGGCTCGAAAGCCAGCGGCTGCTCGCCCCCATCGTGATCGAGCTGTCCCCACCGCAGCGTGAGGCCCTCCAGCGGCACACGTCCGCGCTGGAGCGGTTCGGCCTCGAGATCGAGGCGTTCGGCGGGGGCAGCGTCAGGCTTGCCGCGGTTCCCGCGCTGCTGGAGCCCTCCGAGTGCGAGGCCGCGGTGCGCGCCCTCGCCGAGGATCTCGACGGCGGATCGGACCGGGGAAGCGAGGCGGGCGGCGGGGGTGTCGAGGAGGCCCTGCGGCGGATTGCCGCGACGATGGCGTGTCATGCGGCGGTCAAGGCGAACTACCCCCTGACCCAGGAGAAGATGCGGTACATCCTCGACGAACTGCGGCGGACCGCCTACTCGAGTGTCTGCCCGCACGGCCGTCCGGTCGTCCTCCGCATCACGCGGCGCGAGGTCGAGAAGAACTTCCAGAGAATATGATCACAACCTCAAGGGAGAGTCGAATGTCCGGTGACATCCGCCAGCTGTTCAGGGTGGTCCTCGCCTGCACGACGGTCCTGTTCTGCACGGGGGCCACGCTCGCGCAGTCCGGGGAATGGACCAAGGAGATTGCCGCGTTCGAAGCGCAGGACAGGGAAGCGCCGCCTCAGAAGGGGGGAGTGGTCTTCGTCGGCAGCTCGAGCATCCGTCTGTGGGACCTATCCGGATCGTTTCCCGGGGTCCGCGCGGTCAACCGGGGCTTCGGCGGGTCCCACATCAGCGACTCGAACCGGTTCGTGGACACGCTCGTGATCCGGCATAGCCCGAAGACCGTGGTGTTCTACGCCGGCGACAACGACCTTTCGGCGGGGAAGACACCCGAGACGGTTGCGGCAGACTTTGCAACCTTCGTGTCGAAGGTGCGTGCCGCTTTTCCGGAGACCCGCATCGCCTTCATCGGCATCAAGCCGAGCCTGCAGCGCTGGGCTCTGATCTCCAAGGTTCGCCAGGCGAACGCGCTCGTCCGGAAGCAGTGTGAGGCGGACGACCGGCTGGCCTTCGTCGACGTAGACGGTCCGATGCTTGGTTGGGACGGCAAGCCGCGGCAGGAGCTGCTCGTCGCAGACGGGCTCCACCTCTCACCCAAGGGGTACGAGCTCTGGACGATGCTCGTGCGGCCGTTCGTCGAGTAACCTGCGGGCTCCCGGCACGCCTGCGCAGGGGCCGAAAGGCTCAGAGTTCTCGCACCCAGATGTTGCGGAAGCTGATCGGCTCGCTGGGGTCGTTGTGCGACTGCAGCTTGATCGGTGAGTTCCCGTGCTTGCCGACCTTCTTGTCGCCTGGAGTAAGCTCAGGCCATGGACCGACGATACTTCCTCTGCAGCATGGCCGCGGCGTCGGCAGCCGCGGCGCTCCCACGAACCACCGTCGCCATCGAGCCGGTGAAG
>JACCXG010000075.1 GCA_013697225.1 Acidobacteriota bacterium | reverse complement strand
GCGATGTTCTGGATCACCGAAGGGAACTGGTCCCTGGCGCTCGTGCTGTTCGTGATGGCGAACGTGGGGGTGGCGGGCAGCATCGTGTTCTACGAATCGCTGCTGCCGCATCTCGTGCGGGAGGATGAACTGGACCGGGTCTCCTCGGCGGGCTACGCCCTCGGATATCTCGGCGGCGGGACGCTCCTCGCGGTCAACCTGCTGATGATCCAGCGCCCCGCGCTGTTCGGGATTCCGGACACGGCAACCGCCACCCGGCTGACGTTCGTCAGCGTGGCGATCTGGTGGGTGGTGTTCTCCATCCCGCTGTTCCGTCGTGTTCCGGAACCTGCCGTGCAGCTCGCCCCGGGAGAACAGCTCGGCGCGAATGCCCTGCTGGCAGGGGCCAGGCGCCTGGGAGTGACGTTCAGAGAGCTCCGGCGGTACCGCCAGGCCTGCGTGCTGCTCCTGGCATTCCTGCTCTACAACGACGGCATCCAGACCATGATCCGGATGGCCACGATCTACGGCACGGGCATCGGGTTGCCACAGGGCGCGATGATTTCCGCGCTGCTCCTGACCCAGTTCATTGGTGTCCCCTGCGCGTTTCTCTTTGGCATGGCGGCCGGTCGCGTAGGAGCGAAGACCGCCATTTTTGCCGGACTCTCGGTCTATCTGATCATCAGCGTCCTGGGCTACTTCATGTCGACGGCGACGCACTTCTTCATCCTGGCCGGGCTCGTGGGGATGGTACAAGGGGGGACGCAGGCGCTCAGCCGGTCCCTCTTTGCCAGCATGGTGCCCCGCCACAAGGCGTCGGAGTTCTTTGCCTTCTTCGGCGTCTTCGAACGGTACGCCGGGGTGCTCGGCCCCGCCATCTTCGCGCTCGTTGTCGAATATACCGGGTCAGGCCGAAGTGCGATCCTGGCCGTCTCCGGCTTCTTCATCAGCGGTGGTGCCGTGCTGGCTCTGGTGGACGTCGCCGGCGGGCGGAGTGACGCACGCGCTGCCGAGGCCGAGCTCGCCGCTCGCGGGGGCTAGTCCCCTAGCGGAGAAACGCGCGTGCGAGGGGACGGGCGAAGGCGGAGTTGATGCTGTGTACGTTCGTGGCCATCACCTTCCGGTAGTACTCGGCAGCAAGGTCACGCTGGCGGAGCCGCTGATGTGACTGGGCAATCATTCCGAGCACGAACGGATCCGCCAGATCGCCCCTGGTGAGCTCTTCGATTGCCTGCCGGTAGTCCTTCCCGAAAAACGCGATGTAGCCGAGCAGATACGGGTAGAAAGCACGCTGATTGTCGTTCCCCCCCTGATCGAGGAGAGCCTTCGCGGCGGCTGCATGCTCGAGTGCGGCTTTCCTGTCGCCGCGTCTGGCCGCGATGCGTCCGAGCGCGTTGTACCGGCGCATCTCCCAGAGCGCGGTCTCCGCCGCGCTCATTGCCGGAATCTTCTTCGCCGTTTCGTAGCCGGTCGTGTACCACTCCTGCGCCTTGCGAAGATTGCCCGACTCCAGGTAGATCCGGCCGAGGGCATTGGCGAGGCCGGCTGCGCCGCTGCGGTTGTCAGCCTGCACCTGCGCATCGAACGCGCGCTGGTAGTACCGCGCCGCATCGTCTGGTTTCGACTGGAACGCGTAGGAGATGCCGAGCGCCGTCAGGGCCCCGATACGGCTCTCGTCAGGGGCAAGCTTCACGGCCTCCTCGAGATGCGGCCTGGCCGCGGAGTGCCGGCCATCGAGATCCAGCGCGCGCCCGAGGGCCAGGCGAACGTCGAACGAGTCGGGCGCTGCCGTCACAGCCCGCTGAAGGAGGGTGAGCGCCCCGGGCAGGTCACCCGACTGGAGAAGCTTCTGCGCCTCCGCGACATCCGCGGCAGGATTCCCCTGCGCAGCGGCCGCCTGGGGGGCCAGCAGGATGGCCGCGGCGATCAGGAACGCGGAAACCTGGTGCATGTGCTCATAGTACTCTCTGGAAACGCAGGCCGGGGAACGGAGTGCACGGCTGGAGCCCTGCCTGGCGCAGGCCCTTCTCGGACCGGCAGTGAGCGGGATCGGTGAGGCAGAACGCATGAAGATCGTCGTCGCCGGGGGGACCGGCTTTCTTGGAAGCCCGTTGACAGGAGCCTGGGCCGAAGAGGGACACGATGTCAGGGTGCTGACCCGCTCGCTCGGGTCCGGCGAGTCCCGGCACGAGTCTGGAACCGGGGTGCCGGGCATCACCCGGGTGGGCTGGACGCCGGACGGGCGAGCCGGCCCCTGGGCGAACACGCTCTCCGGGGTGGATGCGGTGATCAACCTCGCCGGCGCGTCCCTCGCTGAGAAGCGCTGGACCCCCCAGCGGAAGGCGGAGATCCGCGACAGCCGTCTGCTCGCCACCCGGAGCCTTGTCGCTGGCATCAAGGCCACAGGAGCACCGCCGTCCGTCTTTCTCAGCATGAGTGGTGTCGGGTTCTACGGCGCATCGGGAGACGAGCCGAGGACGGAGGCCTCTCCCGCCGGCAGCGACTTCCTCGCGCAACTCTGCGAGGACTGGGAGGCGGAAGCGCGGAAAGTTCAGAGGGACAGCGTCCGGCTGGTCATCCTGCGGACCGGCACCGTGCTTGAACCTTCCGGCGGCGCGCTCGCGCAGATGATGACCCCGTTCCGTCTGTTCGCCGGCGGTCCGCTTGGCTCAGGGCGTCAATACATGTCCTGGATCCACCGGGAGGACTGGGTGGAGATGGTCCGCTGGATCGTGCAAGCGCCGGATGCGTCCGGCGTCCTCAACGCAACAGCCCCTCACCCTGTGACCAACCGGCAGTTCGCGCGAGCTCTGGGACGTGCGCTGCGGCGTCCAGCGCTGCTGCCCGCCCCTTCCCTCGCCCTGAAGCTCGTGGTCGGGGAGTTCGCCCAGTATGTTCTCACCGGGCAGCGTGTATTCCCCGAACGGGCGCTGGCGCTCGGCTACCACTTCAGGTACCCCGAACTTGACATGGCATTCAGGGGCATGTTCGGCGGCTGAGCGTAGTTGAGCCCGTGGCATGGGGCTTGCGGAATATACAGTGGAGGAATTTGCATGGCAGTAAAGGATCAGCTGGAGAGACTCGCGGCCTTCGAACCAGCACCGTATCCAGTCGTCAGCCTGTATCTCAATACCCAGCCGGGAGGAACCGGCCGGGATCAGTTCCACAGCTTCGTCCGTAAGGAGTTTGCTGCAAGGAGCCGGACCTATCCGTCGGGCTCACCCGACCGGGAGTCGCTCGACAAGGACCTCGACCGGATCGCGAAGTATCTGGATACCGAGCTCGACCCGGCGGCGAACGGAGTGGCCGTTTTCGCCTGCTCGGCCGGAGAGCTGTTCGAGGCGGTGCAGATGACGGCTCCCATCGAAAATCACTGGCTGTACATCGGCGATCAGCCGCACCTGTATCCGCTGGCGCGAATCGACTCCCTGTTTCCCCGGTATGCGGCGGTGCTCGCGAATACCAACACCGCACGAATTCTCGTGTTCGCGACGGGTGAACTGGTGAGGCACGAGGAAGTCAAGGGGGTGAAGACCCGCGGAACTTCGCAGGGTGGATGGTCGCAGGCACGCTATCAGCGCCACCTCGAGAACTTCCACATGCACCACGCCAAGGAAGTCGTTGACGCACTCGGCGACATCGTCGAGCGGGAAGGGATCGAGCGGGTGCTTCTGGCCGGCGACGAAGTCATCACGCCCCTGCTGCGGGAGCAGATGCCCAAGGCTCTCTCCGACAAGATCGCGGACCACGTGCGCATCGACACGAACGCATCACTGGACGATGTGATCAAAACGTCGCTCGAAGCAATGAAGCGGGTGCACGGCGACACGGAGCGCGAGAAGGTGGACGCGGCAATCGGCGCCTACCGCGCCGGCGGCCTCGGCGTGGTCGGGCCCGAGGATACGATGGACGCGCTCGTAAAGGGGCAGGTGGACGAACTGCTGATTGCGGCCAGCCTAAGGGAACTCGAACCAGCGGGTGCGGCCACGGCGGGTTCGGCCGAAGCGGCCCTTCCCGAGCCCGCCGTCGAGCCCTCGGCCGCGGGTGAGGCAGCCGAAGCTGGGACGAACACAGTTCGCCTCGCGGACGAGCTCATCACAAAGGCAACGCAGACCTCGGCCAAGATCGTGTTCGTGGAAGATGCCGGCCTGCTCTCCGAGTACGGCGGCGTGGTCGCGACTCTTCGGTTCAGGATATAGCGGGCGTGCCCCGGCGACGGGCGGGATCAGCCTCCCGCCTCGTCGCGGCCGCCCCCCGAACGTGTTCCACGGTAGACGGCGACTGCCGAGGCGATCGTTCCGCCGATGGCCAGGACTATCAGCACGCCGACGATGACCTCGAAAATCGTGGACTCCATCCACTGGAGGATGCGGTTGCCGAATGTCGCGGCGAGCCAGGCTTCAACCATGAAGCGCAGCAGGCGAACGCCGGCAAGGGTTGCCGCGAAGGTGAAGGCGCGTGCCCCCAGAGCTCCGCTCGCCAGCACGAACGCGGTGAACGGGAAGGGAGGGGGGATGACGCCGAGCGCGGCAACGCTCACCGCCGCGCTGCTGCTCACGCGCTCTTTGATACGCTCGAAACGCCTGGGGGAGACGAACCGCTTCAATCCATGCTCGCCGACCTTGCGGCCGATCCAGAAGGTCACCATTGCCCCTGTCACCGAGCCGAGCGTGGCCAGGAGTGCATACAACCAGAAGAGGTCGGGATCACGGGCGGCGACCACGATGATGGCGAAGTCGATGCCGAGCGGCAGGAAGAAGATGAGGGACGAGTCCAGGGCCCCCATCAGGACCAGCCCGTGCGGCGTGAGGAAGTACCCGAGGAGCGTGTTGAACAGAGAGCGCATTGATGTCGGGGGGAAGTTGAGCGGGCAGTCTATCAGACGCTGAACTGCACACCGGACGGGGTAGAGGACAGGAGCGTCATGAAGAGGATCATCCTTGCGGGAGCGGGTGCGGCGTTGCTTGCGGGCCTGATCCACGCCCGGGAGGGGCAGCAGCCTGCCGGAGCAGGTCAGAAGGGGGACATGAACAGCTTCGCGGAAGGCTACGTCAGGCTGGTGCTCGCGATGGGGCAGCACGACGCGGATTACGTGGACGCCTACTACGGTCCGCCAGAGTGGAAGAGGCAGGCGGAGGCGGCCAAGGTCCCGCTCGAGGAACTGGCCTCCCGTACGCGTGCCCTCATCCAGGGGGTCCAGGGCGTTCCGGCGCCTGCAGCGGAGATCGAGCGACTGCGGAAGAATTATCTCGAACGGCAGCTCTCCGCTGTCGCGGCGCGCATCCGGATGCTGCGGGGAGAGCGCCTGTCGTTCGACGAGGAGTCCCGCGCCTTGTACGACGCCGTGGCGCCGACCTTCCCCGAGTCGCACTTCCAGAACGTTCTCGATCAGCTCGAGAAGCAGCTGCCCGGCACGGGTCCCGTGCTGCCGCGGTACGAGGCGTTCCGCAGCGCGTTCGTGATCCCGAAGGATCGGCTGGACGCCGTGTTCCAGGCGGCAATCGCGGGCTGTCGGGGGCGGACCGCGGCGCACATCGCGCTCCCTCCCGGGGAACGCTTCACCCTCGAATACGTGACGAACAAATCCTGGAGCGGGTACAACTGGTATCAGGGCGGCTACCGCAGCGTGATCCAGATGAACACCGATCTGCCGATCTACATCGACCGCGCGCTCGACCTTGCCTGTCATGAGGGGTACCCGGGACACCACGTCTACAACGCGCTGCTCGAACGGCATCTCGTCCGCGACCGGGGCTGGGTGGAGTTCTCCGTGTACGCCTTGTTCTCGCCGCAGTCGCTGATAGCTGAAGGTACGGCGAACTACGGGATCGAGGTGGCCTTCCCCGGCCAGGAGCGTTCCACGTTCGAGGGACAGGTCCTGTTCCCCGCGGCAGGCATCGATGCCGGGCTCGCGCGCAACTACTACGAGGTGCAGGCGCTCGCCGAGAAGCTGGCGTACGCCGGTAACGAAGCGGCACGGCGCTATCTGAACGGCGAGATCGACCGCGAGGCGGCCGCCGCGTGGCTCGAGCGATACGCGCTGATGCCAAAGGAACGCGCCGCGCAGCGCGTGCGGTTCTTCGACCAGTACCGCAGCTACGTCATCAACTACAACCTGGGCAAGGACCTCGTGCGCGACTATATCGAATCCCGTCCAGGCGTTGCCGGTAACCCTGAGCGCCGGTGGCAGGAGTTCGAGAAGCTGCTCTCGTCTCCACGACTGCCCTCCACACTGCAGTAGACCGCGAAGGTTCATGTCGGGCTGGCTCGAAGTCGTGAACGACCTCTACGAGGGCTCCTGGAACCCGGACATAAAACGGTTCCGCTCCCCCTACGCTTTTCGCGGCACGACAAGCGCACGCCACAGGCTCACCAGTTCCCTTCTCCGGCTTGCGGGCGGACACGCCGACGTCCGGCGCCTGGAGCTCGCCCTCGTCCGTAATTTCCGGAAATACGCCCGTGCCGAGGCGGCGCATGCCGATTCCATCTGGGACTGGCTTGCGCTCGGCCAGCACCGCGGCCTGCCGACCCGGCTGCTGGACTGGACCTATTCGCCGCTCGTCGCGCTCCATTTCGCGACCGACGACCCTTCCTCCTTCGATCGGGACGGCGCCGTGTGGTGCGTGAATTTCATCGAGGCCAACAAGCGGCTGCCCGCGCGTCTGCGAAGGCTGCTCGAACAGGAGGGCTCCGATACGTTCACCGCGGAGATGCTCAGCTCGTTCCCCACGCTCGGGGAATTCGACGCGCTCAGAAGGGAACCCTTCGTCGTGTTCATCGAGCCCCCTGCCGTAGACACGAGGATCCTGAACCAGCTCGCTCTCTTTTCTCTGATGTCGAGCCCCGGGGCGGATCTCGAAGAGTGGCTCGAGCGGTATCCGGAGCTGTTCCGCAAGGTGCGCGTACCGGCGCGCGCGAAGTGGGAGATCCGCGACAAGCTGGACCAGGCCAACATCAACGAGCGCGTGCTCTTCCCGGGTCTCGACGGGCTCAGCCGCTGGCTTTCCCGGTACTACACGCCTTCTGCCGTGAGCGAGGACGAAGCGCCCGGCCGGCCGGCCGATCCACGACGTGCCGCCGTGCAAACGGCTACACGCAGGCGGGAAGCACCCGGACGGTCCGCTCCCCCTCGGCGGGTCAGCCGCCGTTCGTCTCGATGAGAAGCGGCTCCAGGTAGGGCCACATGTTCTCGGCGATCCGCCGCGCGCCTGCAGCGTTTGGATGGATGCCGTCCGCGAGGTTGAACGCCGTGTCGCCCACGACACCCGTCAGCAGGAACGGCATCAGCGGCACACCGAACCTGACCGCCAGATCAGGGAAGATCATGTGGAAGTCGAGGGTGTACTGCCAGCCTCGTGTGGGCGGTGTCTCCATCCCGGTGAGCAGGACCTTGATCTTCCGCTGGATCGCCTGCTCGATGATGCGGGAGAGGTTCTGTCTCACCTGATCCACGGGCACACCGCCGAGCCCGTCATTCGCCCCCAGCGCGACAATCAGCACACGGGTGTCCGGCACCAGGGCTGGCTCGAGGCGGCGCAGGCCGCCAGCCGTGGTATCGCCGGAGACACCGGCATCGACGACGCGGTGGCGGTAGCCGCGGGCGTCGATACGCTCCTGCAGCCGTGCGGGATAGGTTTCCTCCCGCCGGAGCCCCGGGCCGGCTGTCAGGCTGTCGCCGAGCGCAACGACAACTGGCGCCGGACCGCCCCCGCCGGGCACCGGCACCCCATCCGGGCGCGTGGCGCTCGGCGCACCTCCGCATGCGACCAGAGCAAGGACGAGAGCTGCCGGGGTGACGTGTAAATGGCAGGGCCGCAACGAACGCATTGTCGCTTGTCCACTCATACAAAACGCAGGCCTTCTGTCTGGGCCGAGCTCGACGTTCCAGCAAGGCTTGGAAGCTGGAAGCAGGGAGCGGGAAGCGGGCAGCGGGCAGCAGGCAGCAGGACCGTGCGTGCGGCGCGGAACACTGATTGCACAATAGGGATGACAGGGGGAACCTCGTGAGGACCAATCCGCGTGAAGTTGCCGACGGTGTGCTGTGTCTCCGGACCATCATGGTCAACGTGTTCTTCATCCGCGAGGGAAGCTCGTGGGTACTGGTCGACTGCGGACTCCGCGGTCACGTGGAGACCATTCGACGGACGGCACAGCGGTTCGTCGGCAACGCCTCGCCGCCGGCGGCGATCGTCCTCACCCACGCACACTTCGACCACATCGGGTCGCTGCCGGGGCTGCTCGAGGCCTGGAACGTGCCGGTGTACGCGCACCCGCTCGAGCGGCCGTACCTCACGGGCGAGTCGTCGTATCCGCCACCCGATCCGCTGGTCGGCGGAGGTGCCATGGCGCTGATGTCCCGGCTGTATCCGCGTGGCCCTATCGACGTCCGCCGGCACCTGCGGCCCCTTGGTGAAGGACACGGCGTGCCAGAGCTGCGCGGGTGGCGCTGGCTCCACACACCCGGCCACTGCCCCGGGCACATCTCCCTGTTCCGGGACCGCGACCGCACCCTGATCGCCGGGGACGCGCTAACGACAACGAAACAGGAATCCGCGCTCGCCGTCGCAACGCAGCGCTTGGAACTGCACGGGCCTCCTGCGTACTTCACGCAGGACTGGCAGGCGGCGGAAGACTCGGTCGGCCGTCTGACGGCGCTCGAGCCCGAGCTGCTCGCCACCGGGCATGGTGAAGCGTGGAGAGGAGCGGAGATGCGTGCGGCCCTGCGGGATCTCGCGTCCAGGTTCGACGAGCGGGAAGTCCCGTCGTTCGGGCGGTATGCACGCAGCCCGGCTCTGGCGGATGAGCACGGCACGGTCGCTCTCCCGCCTGATCCGCTGCCCGTGATTGCTGCCGGCGTTGCCGTGGCGGCCGGCCTGGCCTATGGGCTCGCCCGGAGACGCCAGGCGAGCCGGTAGCACGTCCGGGCCGCAGCGCCGGTGTGCTCGTGTTATCGTGCGGCGATAGACCTCCACGCTGCCGGCACGCACCGCCCCTGATGTGATTGCGATCGAGATCACCCGACCCGGAGGGCCCGATACCCTGAGGCCCGTTGAGCGCCCGATCCCGGAGCCTGGGCTCGGCGAGGTGCTCGTCCGGGTGCATGCTGCCGGCGTGAACCGGCCCGACATTCTCCAGCGGCTTGGAAAGCACCCCCCGCCTGCGGGCGCGTCCGACATTCCGGGGCTTGAAATCTCCGGGATAGTGGAGCGGGTCGGGCCTTTCGTGGAGGGTGAAACGTGCCGCTTCCGACCCGGCGATCAGGTCTGCGCACTCGTGACCGGGGGCGGGTACGCCGAGTACGCGGTCGCCCCCTCCCGACAGTGTCTGCCGCCGCCCGCAGGCCTGAACCTCGTATACGCCGCGGCCGTGCCGGAAACCTACTTCACCGTCTGGACGAATCTGCTGCGACAGAACATGCTCAGGACCGGCGAGACGATCCTGGTGCACGGCGGATCGAGCGGCATCGGTACGACAGCCATCCAGCTCGCAAAGGCCTTCGGCGCAACCGTGTTCGCCACGGCCGGGACGGTCGAGAAGTGCGCGGCATGCGAAAGGATCGGGGCGGCCGCTGCCCTCAACTACCGGGCCGGCGATTTCGTGGAGGCGATCGCGACCATCACCGGGAACCGCGGCGTCAACGTGATCCTCGACATTGTCGGAGGAGAGTATCTGGAGAGGAACCTCCGCTCTCTGGCGGTGGAGGGACGGCTCATACAGATTGGCCTGCTCGGCGGCGCCACGGCCCACGTCAACCTTGCCGCCATCATGCAGCGCCGGCTGACGATCACCGGGTCCACGCTGCGCTCGCGTTCGGTCGCGGAGAAAGCAGCCATCGCGCGGGACCTCGAAGCGCACGTCTGGCCGCTGCTCTCGTCCGGCAAGGTCCGTCCCATCGTGCAGGCGACGTTCCCGCTCTCGGAAGCGGCGGAGGCGCACCGGCTCCTCGAATCAGGAGGGGTGATTGGCAAGGTCGTGCTGACCACGGGAGCGCTCGCGCCGGGCGGCCCTGACGATTATGGCGAGCCAGAAGGCGGTGTGGGCACACGTCACTAGCGCCAGCGGGATCCGTTCACCCGGTGCCGTATTCCTCGGCAGCACGGTGAGGAAAAGCGACTGAAGCGAGACGAGACCTGCCGCCGTCACGGCGGCGGCCGCAAGTGTCAGGCCCGCAGGCGCCCCAACCCAGAGCATCCATCCGGCGGTTGCACACAGCATTGCCGCCATGCCGTGGAGTGCGAGCTCGATGATCGCGGGGGCGCCCCGCATCTGCAGAGAGGGAACGGTGGCGAACAGCTCGTTCGCGAAATTCAGCGGCACCCAGCCGAGCAAGTACGCACAAAGCAGCAGCACCCAGACCCGACGCATCACCCGCCGGTACGCCCCTCGAGGCGCCGGCGCACCCGCTCCTCCCCGTACCGGACCAGACGTACGACCGCCGGCTTCTCGCGTGCGAGCGCCGCCGAGGCGATGCGCACCGGCTGGCTCTCGGAGGCTACCAGGTTCAGAGTCTCCGCGGGCGCTTCCGCGCAGATCGCCGCGTGCGGCTCGTTCACGTAGCTCCGCAGCGAAGAGGAGAGCCAGTGATACCGGCGCGCCATGCCGTTGTCCTCGTTCATGCCTTGCTGGACGACGCACCAGCGGCTGTCGACCTTCGCGGACATCCGGCTGGCGCGGACGAGCGGCCCGGAATCGTCCGGACCGAACTCCGCCACGATATGGGTGCTGATCTCGCGCGAGAGACGCACCATGCGCGAGAAGAGCCAGGGTGGCGCCTTCCCGGTGTGCAGCGGGAGCTGGGCGGTGCCGGTGCGGGACG
>JACCXG010000062.1 GCA_013697225.1 Acidobacteriota bacterium | reverse complement strand
CCGGGGCGACCGGGTAAATGGTTGTCCGCGCGAGGTCTGCGGCCGCCCGGTTGCCCCGGATCTCACGGCGCGCACGGTCGAGCAGGCGGGAGAGCGACAGGCCGCGGTCGTTCGGTCCCGAGGCTGGCGCCATGGCCTGATAGAGCACGGTGCCCGCCAGAACGAAGCCGACGATTAGCAATAACTCACGCTTGCCCATAGACTTGGCGGCGTACCCCGTAGTAGAGTTTGCGGGGCGCACCCCTGTGAGACACACCGGATTCTAATCCCGACTGCATGCGGTCACGCATTCGCACGGCCCTCATCTTCCTGCTCACGTTCGGGCTGCTGGCCTTTTTTCTTCGACACGCCGACATGGCGGCCGTCTGGGGGGAGACGCGCCGCGCCCGGCCTCTCCTGCTGCTTGGAGCGGTCGCGATCACCGCCATGACCTATGCGCTCCGCGCTTTCCGCTGGCAGTATCTTCTCGCTCCTCTTGGTGCCGTCCGGTTCTCGACTGCTTTCCGGGCGACGGTCATCGGCTTCGCGGCCACCTTCCTCCTGCCGGCCCGCGCCGGCGAGGTGATCCGGCCGTATCTGCTGGCCCGGCGAGAGGGGCTCCCGGCCTCGGCAGCCTTTGCCACCATCATCCTCGAACGCCTCCTCGACCTGGTGACGGTGCTCGGACTGTTCACGGTGTTCGTGCTCACGCTCGACCCGGCAAGTCTGCCGGGCGTGGACCCTGCCTACCTGGCGAGGGTCAAGCTGGGCGGGGTGCTTGCCGGCGCCGCCGCAGGGGGCGGGCTGCTGGTGGCGTTCGTGGCTGCGGGGCATCCGGAGCGGCTCGGCCGCTGGGCCCTCCAGGTCGAGCGCGTCCTCCCTGAACGGCTGGCGCGGACCATCGCGCAGTTCGTGGAATCGTTCACCCAGGGGCTGGCGGTCATGCGGCAACCCGGCCGGCTGTTCGTCTCGCTGGTGCTCTCCGTTCCGCTATGGCTGTCGATTGCCGCCGGGATCTGGCTGACCTCGCTGGCGTTTCATATTACGTTCGCGTACATGGGTTCGTTCCTGGTGATGACCCTGCTCGTCGTCGGCGTGGCCATGCCGACCCCCGGGGCCGTCGGGGGATTCCACGCCGCCTACCAGATCGGTGTGCAGACCTTTTTCGGGGCACCGGACGACCGCGCCATCGGCGCAGCGATCGTTCTGCACGCGATCTCGTTCCTGCCGGTCACGGCTCTGGGGATTGTGTTCATGGCGCGGGAGGGGCTGACGCTGGCTCGCGCCCGCACCCTCGCCACCGATTCGCCGCCGGCGGCACCCCCCGGCGACTCGCTCGTGAGGCATCCGCGATGAAGTGTCCCTACTGTGCCCACCTCGGCGACAAGGTCGTGGACTCGCGGGAGAGCAAGGAAGGGGAGGTGATCCGCCGGCGGCGCGAATGCCTGGGCTGCGGCCGCCGCTTCACGAGCTACGAGCGGATCGACGAGATCCCGTACATGGTCGTGAAGAAGGACGGCAGCCGGGAGCGCTTCGAGCGGCAGAAGCTGCTTGCCGGCTTGCTCAAGGCATGCGAAAAGCGGCCGGTGAGTGTCGCCTCCCTTGAAGCCGTCGCCGACCGCGTGGAGTCCGCCCTTCAGGACAAGCCCGAGCGTGAGATGAGCACCGAAGAGGTCGGCGCTTTTGTGATGAACGAACTGCGCGTCCTTGATAAAGTCGCCTACGTCCGTTTCGCCTCCGTGTACCGGCACTTCCGGGACATCGGCGAGTTCATGACCGAGCTCAAGGATTTGCTCAATGTCAAAGAGTGACCGCGGATGATGCGTTCATGCTGATCCGTGCCGCGTCCTGTGCCCTGCTCCTGCTGGCGGCCCAGGCGCTCGTCTCGGCAGTCCAGGCGATTCACGTCACACCCCTCGTGCGGGATGGCCGCATCTACGTCTCGTTCAAGCTGTCCGAGGCGTTCGACAACGACGACATCCGGGCGGCAATCCACAGCGGCCTCACCATCACGTTCCTGTACGACATCGAGCTGCGGCGCGGGGCTGCGGCCTGGATCGACCGGACGCTCGATGCGGCAACCGTCAGCGCAGGCGTGCAGTTCGACAACCTTGCCCGGCGTTACCACGTCAGCCTTTCGGTGGATGGCCGTCTCGAAGACACCGCCATCCTCGAGCGCGAAGACCGCGCCCGCCGCTGGTTGACGGAATTCGAGCGGCTGAACCTGTTCCGCAGCGACCGGCTGGAGCCGAACATTGAATACTACGTCCGGGTCCGCGCCCGCACGACGCCACGAAACGCGTCGTTCGTCTGGCCCTGGCGGGGCACCGACGTGGCCGGGCTGGCGAAGTTCACGTTTCTCAGGTAACGCCGGTCGAATTCACGTCGCCCGCCGCGGCGGCTTCGACAAGGCGTTCCTGGCGTTCCCCTCATGCCTTCGACTTTGAGTGACCTGGAGCGTCCTCACGCACCAGCCACGGCCGCCCGCAACCCCGGTGGGGTGGATCGCCGCCCGTTCCGCGACAATCCCCGGCTGATCCTGCTCGGGATCTGCATCCTGCTGGCTGCACTTGTCGCGATGGTGACCCTGGCAGACCGCTGGTCGGCAGAGGTGAATCCGAGCTTTCTGACCGAGGTCGTGCTGTATGCCGTGTCGGCAGCCGACCTCACGATGCTGCTGGCGCTCGGGTTCGTCCTCGCCCGCAACATCATCAAGCTCGCGGTGGAGCGCCGCCGGGGGCTGCCGTTCTCCCGGTTCCGCGCGAAGCTGGTCGGCGCGCTGCTTGGCCTCACGATCATTCCGGCCCTCCTCGTCCTGCTGGTCGGAGGCGAGCTGATTCGGAGCAGCACCCAGAAATGGGTGAGCCAGCCGGTCGATGCGGTTCTCGGGTCGGCAAAGCAGATCGCTGGCGAGTACTACCGGGAGCGGGAAGAGATCGTGGCAAGCCAGGCGGCAGGGCTTGCCCGTGCGCTCCCTGCAGGCGCGCTTCGTAACGGGGATGCCGGCGGGATCCGCCGCATCATCGAGACCGAGGTCACGCAGGGGCGCATGAGGCGCATCGACGTGTACGTCCTGACGGAAGGGGGCGGCCCGGTGTCGCTGGTCGCGGCGCAGTCCCCCACGCTGCCCCGCCACGATCTGCGGGTATTCACGGACCGCTTCGCGGCCCGCGTGGCGGCGGGCACCGCATCGGTGGCTCACGAAACCCTCGACGGCGGCGGCGGGATCGTGCAAGCCGGTTCGGTCGTGGCGGAGCCGGGCACCGGCCAGCCCCTCGGGGTCGTGATCGCGACCGACCATCTCACGGGCGAACTGGCCAGGGAAGCCCGGCGCATCGTTGCCGCCTATGAGGACTACACCCGTCTGCGGGTGCTCCTGCCGCCCCTCCAGGGCATGTACCTGTCGCTGTTTCTCATGATGACGCTGATGATCCTGGTCAGCGCCACATGGATGGGGCTCTATCTCGCAAAGCGCATCACACGGCCGGTGCACATGCTGGCGGAAGGGGCGCGGGAGATCGGGGCCGGGCACTTGGATCACCGCATCGAGCCGGAAACGCGCGATGAGTTCGGCTCGCTCATCGAAGCCTTCAACTCGATGGCGGCGGAGCTTGCGACGGGTCAGCGGAAGCTCGAGCGCTCCAGGCTGGATCTCGAGCGCAAGAACCTGCAGCTCGAGGACCGCCGCCGCTACATCGAGACGGTGCTCGAGCGTATTGCCACCGGGGTGGTGTCCATCGGTGCCGATGGCCGCGTCGAGACCATCAACGGGTCCGCACTCCGGCTGCTCGGTGTGGATCGGGGGGTTGTCGGCACCGAGGCTGCGGAAATTTTCGAGCGTGAGGATCTGAAGCCGCTCGGCGGGCTCCTCCGGCAGGCGCGCACCGGCTCCGCGCCGGCCGCCGGCCACGAGAT
>JACCXG010000039.1 GCA_013697225.1 Acidobacteriota bacterium | reverse complement strand
CCGTGCGCGCGGAAGGTTGCGCCGTCCATGGCGAGCGGCGACTGCCGCCCGGGTGCAGGTGCGTTCTCGTTCAACCAAAGCCCTCCGCGACCCGAGTTCGAGCGCCATCATACGCGAGCCGGGAGGGTAAGACGGGTGAGCCTGCGGTACGGGCTCGCGGTCAGGTCGACGGGTTGGACGAGGGGTTCGGGTGTGGCGTCGGCCCCGGCATGGGTGCGGTATCAGGAGCCGGTCCAGGAGACGGGTTTGGCTGCGGTGCGGGTTGCGGGCCTGGCTGCGGTAGCTCGTTTTTCATGACCTTCAGCTCAGCAAGAGCCAGGCCACACCTCACGAAAACTGGAGGGACCGCTCGACGCCGGCCCCTCCGGCCCCCGGAGTTTCTACCGGCTTGTGTTGTGCCGGTTCCCGGTCACGCGATCCCACGCGTCGCGCACGGCATCCTTCACCTGTTCCCAGGTGGAGCCCCCCCGGTGCTCGTAGCTGTTCCACCCCTGGCTCAGGTCGTTCTCGACGTCGGTCCAGTCCCGCCCCTGGTTGTGGTTGGCTGATTCGTACCCGTAGCGGTATCCCGGCTGGAACGAGTCGTACCCTGATCCGCCTGAAGCGTACGGGCGATTGCTGTAGTTGGTGCGCCAGTAGTTGTCCTCGTCACCCCAGCCCATCGGGTCGTTCTGACTTGCCATGATGCACCTCTCTTATATGGTTAACGACTGCCCACGAGATGTTTTGCAAGACGGGATCCCATCGTTCTCTTAACGCTCGGGCTGCGCCGACCTGAGCCGAACTTGACCTGGCTTTCTGCCCGCACCTATCCTCCCCTCGCAGGGGCGCCTCCTGCGCCCTGCTTGTGACTGGAGATGCCTATGCCTTCCGGCTTTCGTATCCTCGCTTTTGTCGTGCTCTTCCTTGGAATGACCATTAACAGCATATCGGCGGCACCGGCCGAGACCCCGGCCGTTAGGACCATGGCGGAGATCCTCGTCAACCTGAACCACTTCCCGAGCAATGCCGACAAGGCCAGGCTCAAGACGCTCGCGGGGGAGAAGACGACAACGGCCCACGAGCGGGTCGTGGCGCAGGCGCTGCTCAACGTGCAGCACAAGGTCAACAGCGAGGACCTGCCGAAGCTGCAGGCCGTCACCAAGGACGCCTCGGCGCCCGAATCGGTGAAAACCCTGGCGAACGTCGTGATCAACCTCAATCACACCCCGTCCGAGGGAGAGAAAGAGAAGTTGAAGAAGCTGGCCACGCAGTAGGCTGCGGCTCCCCTCGCGGTTCACGCGAGCGCGCGAATGGCCGCCAGCGCGCGCTCCACTTCCTCGGGGGTATTCCGGATGCTGGGCGTCAGACGCACAGCAGAGGGCTGGCGGTGCGGCACGGAAGTGGCAGTTCAACCGCTCATGCGACGGCAGAATCCCGCTTCACTCATCATCCTTTCAGCAGCCGCGCTGCTGGGCTTCGCGGCAACGACCCGGGCCGTCGCACGGCGTCAGTCGGTTGAGGCGGACAGCGAAGCCCGCGAGGCTCTGCAGTCCCTGCGAACAGAGGTGGTGGATCAGGGTGCGCGGGGGGCCGGCCCCATTGGAAAAGAGTGGCTGCACGCGCCTGTCTCTGGCGTGCTCTCACTTCTGCTCTGGACGCGTGGTGCGGGAGGCGTGCAGGCGTGCGTACCTCTGCTGGCCTCCTGCACCTCGGAGCTCCTCAACCGCCTCGTGGAAGCCAGGCTGCACATTCGCGCCGTCCCCCCCGGACATCCTGAAAAAGGGAAGCCGAGCTACCCGAGCGGACATGCGATGGAAACGACGGCTGTAGCGCTGGCCAGCGCGTATGCGCTTTCACGTGAGCGCCTGATCTCTGCCCCGGCAGCCTTCGCTGTGGCGGTGGTGCTGAGCGTCGTCTCGTCGGCCGGCCGCCTGTTCCTCGACCGGCACTGGTTGAGCGATGCAGTCGGCGGAACCCTGCTCGGCCTCTCGACTGCTGCAGCCTGCGCCGCCGTTTACGAGTCGTCTGCTACCTGAAACCCGCTGCTCACGTCTCAGCCCACCTGAAGGGGATCCACGTTGCGCCACATCGAAGACTACGCGCTGATAGGCGACTGCGAGACAGCCGCCCTCGTGAATCGGGAGGGCTCGATCGACTGGCTTTGTTTCCCGCGGTTCGATTCCCCCGCCTGCTTCTCGGCGCTGCTCGGAAATCCGGAGCACGGGCGGTGGCTGATCGCCCCTGCCGGAGAGGTCACCTCCGTCCGCCGGTGGTACCAGGACGACACACTGGTGCTCGAAACGGAATTCACCACAGCGGAGGGGGTCGTCTCGCTCATCGATTTCATGCCGATACGATCGGGCTTTCCCGATCTGGTGCGGCTCGTGGTGGGACGGAAGGGGCGTGTCCCGATGCGCCTCGAACTCGTCATCCGTTTCGACTACGGCGACATCGTCCCATGGGTCAGGAACCTGCCGGACGGGCTGACGGCCGTCGCGGGTCCGGATTGCCTGCGGCTTCGCACACCGGTGCCGCTCCGAGGGGAGCAGTATCGGACCGTCGCCGAGTTCGAGGTGGAGGAAGGGCAGCGGATCCCGTTCGACCTGACATGGTTCCCGTCGCACGAGCAGAAGGTGTCGCACCTGGACGTGGAGGCGTCGCTCAAACAGACGCGCGCGTGGTGGACCGACTGGTCCGGCACGTGTACCGTTGCGGGGCCATGGCGCGATGCGGTCGTGCGCTCGCTGATTACCCTGAAGGCGCTCACCTACCGCCCGACCGGAGCAATCGTGGCGGCGCCGACGACGTCGCTGCCGGAGCTGTTCGGAGGGGTGCGGAACTGGGACTACCGTTACTGCTGGCTTCGGGATGCCACCTTCACGCTGCTCGCGCTGCTCAACGCCGGCTACACGGACGAGGCGCGGGCGTGGCGGGAGTGGCTCGTGCGGGCGGTCGCCGGACGCCCGGAACAGATACATATCATGTACGGCATCAGGGGGGAGCGGCGACTGATCGAGTTCGAACTCCCTTGGCTGCCCGGTTTCGAGAACTCCAGCCCCGTGCGGGTGGGAAACGCGGCGTTCAGCCAGTTTCAGCTCGACGTGTTCGGGGAAGTGCTCGACGCGACGCACCAGGCCTCGCGCCTGGGCGTGCCCCTGGACGAGAACGCCTGGCGGATCGACACCGCGCTCGTCACGTATCTCGAAACAGCCTGGAAGGAGCCGGACGAGGGGATCTGGGAAGTACGCGGCCCGCGGCGGCACTTCACCCACTCGAAGATGATGGCCTGGGTGGCCATGGACAGGGCCGTCAAGGGCGTGGAGCAGTTCGGTCTGGAGGGCCCTGTCGAGCGGTGGCGCGGCATCCGCGACACCATCCACGAGGAGGTCTGCCGTGAGGGGTTCAACGCCGACGTTGGCGCCTTTGTACAGTTCTATGGGTCAACGCAGCTCGACGCCAGCCTGCTCATGATGCCGCTGGTCGGGTTCCTGCCGGCAACCGACGACCGCGTGCGCGGAACGGTGGAGGCCATCGAGCGGGATCTCACCCACGACGGGTTCGTCTCGCGCTACAAGCCGGTTGAAGACGTCGACGGCCTGCCGCCCGGCGAGGCGAGCTTTCTGCTCTGCAGCTTCTGGATGGTAGACAACCTCACGCTGCTCGGGCGCCACGACGATGCCACGCGGCTGTTCGAACGGCTGCTTGCGGTGCGCAACGACGTGGGACTGCTGGCGGAAGGGTACGACACGGATCACAAGCGGCTTGCCGGGAACTTCCCCCAGGCCTTCTCCCACATCGGGTTGATCAACACCGCCATGAACCTGACGCGCAACGGGCGGCCCGTTGCCGTCCGCGGGCCCGAGCAGGATCGCACCACCGCGGACGTCACGCCTTCCGCCTGATCGGGTGGTGATCAGAGGCCAAGGGGTCTCGGTGAACCTGCTGATATCCAGGTCGCCGCAGGCAACCCTAGGGATCTGTACGCCTGATGGCTGCCGTGCACCGCAGCTCTCGGATGGATGTGCTAAGTTGCTGCGCGGAGAGTCAGGATGACACGAGCGTTTACATCGATGGTCCTGGCCCTGATGGCCTCTGG